>CAPNAQ010000063.1 GCA_948663505.1 uncultured Clostridia bacterium
GGGGGATAATTATGATAGTAACAATATAAGGAATTTTATAATTATAAAAATAAAAAATATTGACAAATAAATAAATATAATATAAAATACAAACAACAGTTTTATAATGCATTTATAAATAGATGGAGATAAAAAACTTTTGGAATATGGAAGTGATTAAGATAGATCATATTTGGAATCCTTGGCATGGATGTCATAAGTATAGTGAAGGGTGCAAAAATTGTTACATGTTTTTTCTTGATGCTCAAAGAGAAAAAGATGGAAGTAAAATATACAAAGTGAAGACCAACTTTAATTTACCATTAAAGAAAAGCAGAAATGGGGAATACAAGATTCAAAGTGGCTCACTGTTACGAGTGTGCATGACTAGTGATTTCTTTTTAGAAGAGGCAGATGAATGGAGAGAAGAAGTTTGGAATATGATTAGAACTCGTAAAGATGTTACCTTTTGGATTCAAACAAAAAGAGCAGACAGAGTAATTTATAATTTACCAAAAGACTGGAATAATGGATGGGAAAATGTAATTATGGTTTTTACTGCTGAAAATCAAGAAAGAGCAGATGAACGAATACCAATTTTACTATCTTTACCTGCTAAACATAAAGGAATTATGTGTGCACCAATGATTAATAAGGTAAATTTAGATAAATATTTAAAAACAGGACAAATTGAAATTGTATTAGTTGATGGAGAAAATTATGAAGGAGATAGACCTCTATACTATGAATGGGTAAAACTATTATTTGATGAATGTGTAAAATATAATATTAAATTCGATTTTTGTGGAACAGGGAACATTTTCATAAAAGATAAAAAAATTTATCATGTACCAAAAGCATATCAACGAGCTATGGCTTTAAAATCAAAATTGCAAAATCCATTAAAATATGATGATATTAAGATTCAACCTAAATGTAGAAATTGTAAAAGAAAAGACTCTTGTAAAGGTTGTTCTTGGTGTGGTAAGTGTGCCATGAAACAAGCTTAAAGCAGATAATTAGTTGCTAATTATCTGCTTTTATGATAGTATAAATGAAAATAAAGCTTAAGAAACTTAAATAAGAAAATGTATATAGATTTTTTAAACATTTTATGATATATTATAATCGACAAAAAGTATAGTTGAAGAACAACAATAGGAAGGGAATGAAATAAAAATGAATGTAAGAGAACGGAAGAAAAGACAATGGAATAACAATAGTATCATTAGTAATAACAATAGTATTATTAATCATATTAGCAGGAATATCAATAACAGGAGGAATACGAGGACATCAAGAAACACAAGATGCAAGTGATATATCTGAACTAAAAATGGTACAACATGCACTGCTAGAAAGATATACAAAATCGCAACTAACAAAAGAAGAATTACCAGGAACAAACATAGAAATAGAAGAAGTTAAAAAAATAATAGAAGAAATAAATAATCAAACAAAATCAAACATAGAATTAAAAGGAAAAGACACAGAATATAAAGAATTATCAAAGCAAGATTTAGAAAATTTAGGAATTACAAATGAAAAAGATACATTCATTGTAAATTATAAAACAGGAGAAGTTATAAACAAAACGAAAAAAATGACAAAATCTAATAAAGCTTTATATGTATATTAAAAAGATGATGTGATGATTGAAAAAATAATAATTGTTTTCAATCAAATTTGTGAATTAGAAGGGACTGTGAATAATTTGAATAAAAAAGAGGTTTTGGAAAGTTTAAAAAAAGTAATATCAGAAGAAAAAATTAAACAAAATGAACAAATGAAAGAACACACATCATTTAAAATAGGGGGACCAGCAGAAATATATATAAAACCTAGCAATATAGAAGAGATGAAGGAAATATTAAATATAGCTAAAAATAATGAAATACCATTAACAATAATAGGAAATGGAAGTAACTTATTAGTTATGGAAACAGGCATAAAAGGAATAGTATTAAAAATTGATATGAAAGAAATCAAAATAAAAGATTTGAAAGAGAAAGTGGAAGTAACAGTAGATGCAGGAGTTCCACTATGTTTGCTAGCACAAAAATTATTAAAAGAAGAAATAACAGGATTTGAAGAATTATCAGGAATACCTCGGAACAATAGGCGGGGCAATTGTAATGAATGCAGGAGCATATGGAAAAGAAATGAAAGATATAGTTACAGAAGTAACAGCATTAGACTATAATGGAGATATACATACACTTTCAAATGAAGAGGCAAAATTTGAATATAGAAATAGTATGTTTTCAAAAGGAGAATATATAATAGTACAAACGAAAATATGTTTAAAAAGAGGAAACAAAGAAGAAATAAAAAGCAAAATGGAAGAATTATTAAAAACAAGAAAAGAAAAGCAACCAATGGAATATCCGAATGCAGGGAGTACATTTAAAAGAGGGAAAGACTATATAACAGCCCAATTAATAGATGAAGCAGGACTAAAAGGATATACAATAGGAGGAGCACAAATATCAGAAAAACATGCAGGATTTATAATAAACAAAGGAAATGCAACAGCACAAGATGTATTAGACTTGGTAAAATATGCAACAGAAAAAATATATGAAAAATATAATAAGAAGATAGAGTTAGAAATAAAAATTATAGGAAAGTTAAGATAGCTGTTTGAACGAAGTTAAATTAGTTGTGAGAGCGAAGCAAACTACAAATAACTTAGGCGGAATGAAATGAAGAAGAATTACAGATATCTTATGCAGAATTTATGAAATAAATTCTGTAAACATAAAAGAGGGACAATCCCCAGATGGACATGGAGGTATGTATGAAAGGTTTTATTCAATGGTTTAAATCAAGTACAAAAATGAAAAGATGGATTTTTTTAATATTAATAGGAATAATGTTAGCTTGTTATGGAATAGCAAACATACTCGTATTAAAAGAAATGACATTTAAAGAACTAGCCAAAATAATAGTTACATTTGTAATTGGATTTGTATCTATAATAATAGGATTAATATTTATAAATAAGAGAACATTAGAAGTTTTAGTTGAAGCAACAGATGAAAGGATGAACAATAAAAAAAATGTAAATATAAAGTCCTTAATATTTGACAAAAAAGTTTATAATCAAGGTCCAAATATAGTTGTAATTGGAGGAGGAAGTGGATTAAATACAGTTCTTACAGGACTAAAAAAATACACAGATAATTTAACTGCAATAGTAGCAGTATCAGATTATGGAGAAGCTCAAACAGAATCAAGAAGAGAATTAAAAACAATGCCAATTGATGATATAAAAGATAGTATGATATCATTAGCAGAAAAAGAAGAGCAAATAAAAAAATTATTCAATTACAAATTTACAAGTGGAAGATTAACAAACTTATCTTTTGCAGATATATTTTTTACAGCTATGGAACAAGTTAATAATAGCTTTCCAGATTCTATTATAAAAAGTAATGAGGTTTTAGGAATTATAGGAAAAGTAATACCAGTAACATTAGATGAGATGAATATTGTAGCAGAACTTGCAAATGGATATATTGTAACTGAAAAATCTAAAATTCCACAAATGGTATATGAAAAAGTTACAAAAATAAATAGAATTTATCTTAATCCAACAAATTGTAGACCAACACCTGGCGTATTAGATATAATAAAAAATGCAGATTGTATAATAATTGGTCCAGGAAGTTTATATACAAATGTTATACCAAATTTATTAGTGAATGGAGTTGCAAAAGCAATAAAAGAATCAACAGCACTAAAAGTTTATATTAGTAATATAATGACAGAACCTGGACAAACTGATGAATATGGGGTTTCAGATCATTTAAATGCAATATTAGAACATTGTGGAAAAGGAATAGTAGATTATTGTATATATGATACTGGTGAAATTATTCCTGAATTTATAAAGAGATATAATTTAGAAGGACAAGACTTAGTAATACCTGATATAGATAAGGTAAAAGGAATTACATATTTACAAAGAAATTTATCTATGATTTCAGATGGACATATTAGGCATGACCCAGAATTGGTTGCAGAGTCAATTATTCAATTAATATGTGACGATTTAAAATATCAAGATAAACAAAATGATCCACAATATTTAATGTTGAGTAATAAACTAAGAGAAGATAAAAGAGTAAATAAGATAAAAAGAAAAACTAGAAAACAAGGTAAAAGATCAAAAAATGTTAAAATAAAACCAAAAAGAAGTAGTAAATTTATTGATAAATATCAAGATAGAATTACATCTATTCAGGAATCAGATGAAATGATAAAACTAAAAGAGCAAAGAAATTTTGAAGACACATAAAAACAAGAAAAGAGGTTTTAAAACATGAAATTCACAAAAGAAAATTTAGAAATAGAAGAAGCACTAAAAAGAGAATGGATAATAACAAATGGAATTGGAGGATATGCAAGTTCAACAATAATAGGAGCAAATACAAGAAAATATCATGGACTATTGATTGCACCATTAACACCACCAGCACAAAGATATTTAGTAATATCAAAGGTAGATGAAAGCATAGAGATAGAAGGAAAAAAATATGATTTATATACAAATATAGGAGAAAACTATATATCACAAGGATATAAATATCAAGAAAGCTTCGAAAAAGAATATCTTCCAACATATGAATATATAGTAGAAGGTGTTAAAATTACAAAAGTAATATGTATGGAATATGGAAAAAACACAGTCGGAGTATATTACAAGATAAAAAATAATAATAAGTACTCAAAACTAATAATAGCACCAATAGTAAATTTCAGAGACTTTCATTGTATTAGTACAAATCATACATTTAATATAAAACAGACTATAAAAGGAAATAAAGTTAAAATAATAGTTGATGAAAACTCAAAATTTCCAATATATATCAACAGTTCAGAAGGAAAGTACATAAAACACCAAAATGATACATTTAAAAATATGTTTTATATAGAAGAAGAAAAAAGAGGATTTTATCCAAAAGAAGATCACTCTGTAGTTGGAAGATATGAAATAGAAATTAAACCAAATGAAGAAAAAAAAGTATCATTTATATGTTCATTAGAAGAAAACATAGAAGAAATAGATGTAAAGAAACTAGTAGAAAAAGAAGAACAAAGACTAGATAAAGTCATTAAAAATTCAGAACTAGAACAACATGATGAACTAATAAAAAAACTAGTAATAGCAACAGATCAATTTATAGTATATAGACCATCATTTAGATTGCATACAGTAATTGCAGGTTATCCATGGTTTTTAGATTGGGGAAGAGATAGTTTAATATCATTTGAAGGATTATTATTAAAAACAAAAAGATTTAATTTAGCAAAAGAAGTATTACTTACAATGGTAAGAGATATAAAATATGGATTAGTACCAAATGGGTATTCAGGATTTGACAATAGACCATTATATAACAGTGTAGACAGTTCATTATTATTATTTGAGCAAATACAAAAATACATAGATTATACTAATGATTATGAATTTATAAAAGAAAATATATATGAAAAATTAGAAAAAGTAATAGAAAATTATATAAAAGGAATAGATGTAGACAACAATAATATATATTTAGATGAAGATAATTTAATATCATCAGGAACAGAAAATACACAAAACACATGGATGGATGCAAAATGTGGAGATGTAGCAGCAACACCAAGAAATGGAAAAGCTGTTGAAATAAATAGCTTATGGTATAACAGTTTGATGATAATGTCAAACTTAACAGAAAAACTTTATAATGATAAAGAAAAAGCTAAAAAATATAAAGAACAAGCAAAAAAATGTAAAAAAACATTTAATGAAAAGTTTTATAATAGTAAAAGAAAATGTTTATTTGATGTAATTGGAGATAATAAAATAAGACCAAATCAGTTATATTCACTTTCATTAACATACCCTGTAATAGATCCAAACTCTGAAATAGCAAATAATATTATAGATACAATTGAAAAGAAATTGTTAAATAAATATGGAATAAAAACACTTGCAAAAGGAGAACCAAATTATACAGATGTATATGAAGGAGATGGATTTAAAAGAGATATGAGCTATCATCAAGGTATTACATGGACATGGTTATTAGGTTTATATAATGATACTTTAAAAAATATGGTAAAATATGAAAAAAGAAAAACATATAAAGCAAAATTAGAACAGAAATTACAAGAGTTTAAAGATAAAACCAGAAACACATTTGAAAAAGAATTAAGTGAAAGAGGTTGTGTAGGAAGTATTGCAGAAATATTTGATTCAAAGAAACCTTATGAGCCAAAAGGTGCAATAGCACAGGCTTGGAGTGTTGCAGAGATTTTAAGAATATTATGTTGATGTCCAAATGGGACAGTCCCCGATAGACATTGGCAAAAATGGACATAAACAAGCAAGGAGAAAAAATGATAACAATTGATAATTTAGAAAAAGAAATAAAAGAGGGAAAACTAAAAAGTATATATCTACTATATGGAGAAGAAACATACCTAATAGAAAATAACGTAAAAAAGATCAAAAAGGAATTTGGAGAATGTATAAAAGGAATAAACTATATATTAATAGATGAACAAAATGTAGGAGAAATAATATCAGATATAGAAACACCAAGTTTTGGATATGAAAAAAAGCTAATCATAGCAAGAAACACAGGACTATTAAAAAAAGAAGCCAAAAAGAAAACAGGAGAACAATCTAAATTAAAGGAAAAACTAAGTAAGTACATACAAGATAATATAAATATTATAAATGATTCAGTAGTATTGGTTTTTATTGAAGAAGAAGCTGACACAAAGCAAGAGTTATTTAATATTATAGATAAAAATGGTATTGTATGTAAATTTGATTATCAAAAGCCTGCACAGATAGAAAAAAGATTAAAAGAAATTTGCAATGCATATAAAGTTAAAATAGACTCACAAACAATTAAATATTTTATTGAGTGTTGTGGAACTAATATGCAAGATTTAATTAATGAAATTAGAAAATTGATTGAATTTGCAGGTGAAAATGGTACAATAAAAAAAGATGATATTGATCAGCTGTCAATAAAAAAACTTGAAAGTGTAATTTTTGATTTAACTGATGATTTGGGTAAAAAAGATATTTCTAAGGCTTTACAGGTACTTCAAAATTTAATTTATGCTAAAGAGCCATTAGCTAAGATTTTGGTAACTTTATATAATCATTTTAAAAAGTTATATATTACTAAATTAGCACTAAATAATAATAAAGATTTAGTAAATAGCTTGAATTTAAAGCCTAATCAATCATTTTTGACTAATAAGTACAAAATACAATCAAAATTTTTTGATGAGTTGGAATTAAGATTCATTTTGCAGGATCTGTGTGATTTGGATTTTAATTTTAAATGTGGCTTGATAGATTTACAAGTTGGTATTGAGACCATTTTATGTAGATATTGTTCAGGGAAAGTGTCCTAAATTAGATAATTAAAATTACTGATAATTTAGTAGTAATGATTTTTATCCTCAAAAATTACAGTGATTGCTCACTGTAATTTTTGTTTAAGATAGCACTTTTATTTTATCATTTATACCACTACTATATATAAATATATATTGTAGTAGGGCATCGTTAAAATTTTATTGTCACCTTCTTTTAGAGTAAAAGTTTTTGTTTCATTGCCTAAAGATAAGGTAATGAAAAGTTCATGGTCATTTGCATTTATCTCCAGAGGGTTTTTAAATGCTTCCTCTTTATTTGAGAAGCATTTATCGCCATTATATTCAGCGATTCCTTTGCCAACTGAAAATCCGAACGAATTGTAAACCGTACCAAAAAAAGTTGAACCATGTTCGGCTGTGGTTACTGAGAAATAACCACAGTTTCCTCCTGTCGGAAGTTTTTTGACTTCTGGATAATCATAAAAACCTTCCAATGTTGCATCTGTTGGAGTGGCTTCATTGATGCCACTAACGTTACTACATGCTGTTAATGAAAATATCATGAACAACAGTAACATAGAAATAAAAGATTTTTTCATTTTCATATAGTTTACCTCCATATATAATTATATCTAAATTATAACATAATTAACATAAAATGTAAACACTTTAAGAAAAATTTTATCTATTATATGATTAATTGATGAAATTACCCTGAACATTTAAGCTTGTTTTTTGTATTTAATTAACTGAACCATATTATGAAAAAATTATGAATAAAATAAGGAAAAATTGCCAAAATATAAATAAAAACATTTATATAAGGGAGATTTTTTATGTTTAAAAATAAAAAGACAAAAATAACATTAGTTATATTAGTGATAATGCTAATAATAGCAACATCAACAACAATTATAGTATATAGGAATTATAAAGAAGAAAATGAAAGTATAGAAGCACTATCAAAATATGGATCAAGAGGAAGTGAAGTTACACAAATTCAGAAAAAATTAAAACAATGGGGATATTATTCTGGAAATGTTGATGGAATATATGGCACACAAACAGTAAATGCTGTAAAATATTTTCAAAGAAAAAATGGATTAAAAGTAGACGGAATTGCAGGACCAGCAACATTGGCAGCAATTGGAATAACATCATCATCTTCATCATCTAGTGGGTCATCATCAAATTATAACAGTAATTTAAATTTACTAGCAAGATTAATATATGGAGAAGCAAGAGGAGAATCATATACAGGACAAGTTGCAGTAGGTGCTGTTTGTATGAATAGAGTTAAAAGCAGCTCATTTCCAAATACATTATCAGGTGTAATTTATGAACCAGGAGCATTTGATGCAGTAAGAGATGGACAAATTAATTTAACACCTAATTCAACTGCGAGAAAAGCAGCACAGGATGCATTAAATGGATGGGATCCAAGTTATGGAGCAATATATTATTTTAATCCTTCAACTGCAACAAATAAATGGATTTGGTCTAGACCAATGACAGTAACTATAGGAAAACATAGATTTTGCAAATAAAATTGTAAAACATAAAATAAGAGGAGAATTGTAATGTTTAAGCCATCAGCCATTTATTTTGAGAAGAATATAGAAAATTATTATTTAGGAAAACAATTATTAGAAAAATATAATGATACGCCCAAAATTGAAATAGAGAATCATAATAATATTGAAGAAATGAGGAAAAAATCAAATTCTGAATTTTTAAAGATGAAGACAAATTTAATTATAGGAGTAAGGAAGACACATAAATTTGTTGAAAATCACAAAGTATCAGATTATTTAGTACCATATACATCATCAGGATGTATAGCTAGTTGTATGTATTGTTATCTAGTATGTAATTATAATAAATGTGCATATATGAGATTATTTGTAAATAGAGAGGAAATGTTAGATAAAATAATAAAAACTGCTAATAAATCAGAAAAAGAGTTAACATTTGAAATAGGTAGTAATAGTGATTTAATATTAGAAAACACAATAACAAATAATTTAGTATGGACAATAGAAAACTTTAAAAATGTAAAAAAGGGAAAATTAACATTTCCAACAAAGTTTTCATATGTAGATGATTTACTGCCTTTAAACCATAATAAAAAAATAATAATTAGAATGAGTGTTAATCCTGAATTTATAATAAACAATGTAGAATTTGGAACTTCTAGATTAAGAAATAGAATAGAAGCTATTAATAAATTAGTAGAAGCAGATTATGATGTTGGAATATTAATTGCACCAGTTATTTTTTTAGAAAATTGGAAAGAATTATATCATGATTTAATTATATATTTGAGTGAGACATTAAGTGAAAAAGCAAAAAAAGTAATATTTTTTGAGGTAATATTTATGACATACAGTTATGTTCATAATGCTATAAATAGTGAAGCTTTTACAAATAGTATACAAATTTTTGATAAAGATAAAATGACAGGAAGAGGTAGGGGAAAATATATGTACAAAAATGATTTTAGAAATGAAGGAGAAATGTTTTTTAGAGACGAATTAAATAAATATTTTAAAAATAATAAAATTTGGTATATAGTTTAGAAGGAGAACATATGCAAAAACTTTGTGTGCAATGTATTTTATATAATATAT
>CAPNAQ010000064.1 GCA_948663505.1 uncultured Clostridia bacterium
AATAATAAAATAGGAGATGATATAAAGATATGAAAGTGTTGGACGAATGTATTGACAAATTTTCTTCAACTATGAGTGTGGAATTTAGACCATTTAAAGAAATTGATTTGAATGATTTTTATGAATACGCATCAGATTTTGAAACGACACAGTTTTTAACTTGGCCTACACATAAAACAATGGGTCAGTCATATGAGATATTAATGAAATATTATATTGGGAACAATTATTGCTTAGCAATAATTAATAAAAAAGAATCGAAATGTATCGGAAGCATTACCTTGATACCTAATGTTGAATGTGACAAATTATCATTTGGAATAGTAATAAATAAAAAATACTGGTGCAAAGGGATTGGAACGGAAGTCTGCTCGTATTTGATAGACTTTGCATTTAATACATTAAATGTTAAAAAAGTTGAAGCAGAGCTTTTCAAAGAAAATAAAGCTTCAGAGAAAATGATGCTAAAATCAGGAATGCGAATGGAGAAGAAAGGTAAATTATTAGGGAAAGAAACGCTCATTTATTCAGTGAACAAAACAGAAACAAATCGTCAAGTATTTAAGGCTCTGTTTGTAAATCCACCAACAGTGTCACAAATTCCAGAATATGCAAAGGGTATTTCATATTATAGCTGGTTGAAAACCAAGGGTAAATTTTATTCATTTGTTCCTGGTGAACTACTAGGTGCTCAATGTATACAAAGTTATGTATATAAGCACAATGTAAATTGTAGCTTTGAAATACTTAACGGATGCTTAGAAGAACACATTTCAGTGGAACAAACGACGAGAGAAATAATAAAAAAATTTCCAATTGACTTACTATGTATATCTGGGCCATATGATGTTTTTCCTGAAATTTTACAAATTGCAGAAACTGTTTGCCAGAATTCTCCTAAAACGAAAATACTGTATGGTCAATTTTTTGCATCCCTTTGCTATGAGCAAATATTAAAGAAATATAGTGTGTTTGATTATATAAGTGTTGGATATGGAGAAATAACAATTTCAAAACTGATTGAGCATTTGCAAAGCGAAAAAGAAATAGTTGGAATACCGGGTCTTGCGTATAGGTTTGGAGATGAAATAGTTTGTAGAGAGTTACAAGAATGTGAATTTGATGAAATTATCGGTATTAGACCAACTAGAGAGAATGTTGAAAAAGTTATGGCTTCAGGGCTTAATGTTAGTATTTTTGCGTCAAGGGGATGCCCATATAGGTGTTCTTTTTGTGTGTCTGGTTCTCTTATGGGCAAATGTAATGGATATAGATTGAGAGACCCTTATGATGTCGTAGATGAATTGGAGTATTTGTATAATAAATATAATTTAAAAAGAATAACTTTTGTAGATGATACATTTGCTCCAAATAGCAAAGTAGGAAAAGAACAAGCTCGTATAATTGCTGAAGAAATTATTCGACGTCGTATAAAGATTGAGATTATGATAGATTCTCGCATTGACTGTATTGAAAAGGAGCTGTTTACTTTGTTGTATAAGGCGGGCGTAAAATATATATATGTTGGAATAGAAGCTGCAAATAATAGAAACTTAAAGAAATATAATAAGGGATATGATGCGGATAAAATTAAGAATAATCTGGACATTTTGCAAGAAATTGGTATTAACGTAATTTATGGATTTATAAATTTTAATCCAGAAACTACATATGATGACTTACTCATAAATATTGAAATGTTGCGTGAATTAGATAATATAGATCCTTCAATGTTGTCACATGAATTTATTCCTTATCCAGGAACCATTATGACGCAAAGGCTTTTAGATGAAGGGTTATTGGAGGGAGAATTCCCGAATTATATTCTTAAGTATAAAAATTCTATAATAAAAAAACTGAAGAAGGAATATGATAAGCTACTTGGCGTTTACACCTCTTTTTTATTAAAAATGAATGTTTATCCAGAATTTTATATTAATTCACATGAACAAGTTTATAGAGAAATTAATATACTATTTGCTGATTATCTTTTTGATATGGTTTATTTTGCTAAAGAGAATAATAAGGTGTTAAAATTATTCGAAAAATATGAAAATAGATTAAAGCAACTATTAAAGCAAATTCTTATAGAAGAAAGAAACATGGGGCATTGTAAAAGTTTGTTCGAAAATAATGAAGTGTAGGGATATGAAAATTGCGATGATTGGAATATATGGTGGTATGGAACGTGACTTTAATCCGGGAAATGTGCTGATAGCTTATTATTCAAAAAGAGAAATTGAGAAAAGGTTGAAATTTGCAAGCATTGATATATATTCTTTGGATTTTTCGATTCATAATATAACTCAGAAAAAGTGCTGTTTCGGGGAAACACCTTTTAAAATGGAAATTACCTTTTTTTCTACTAATAAGATTGATGAGCTTTGTGAATTGTTTTGCGCGAAATACCAAGCAGTAGTTATAGGTGGTGATATTGTTATTGGATTATCAGACGTATTTTTTTTAAATAAGCTAATCAGTCAGAAGAAACGCCCGATGATTTTGTTAAATGTAGTATCATCATTATGGAGATCGCATCTTGTTAGTGAGACTCAAAAATCAAATTTAAGAAGGATGGCTGATTCTTGTGAATACATATCCGTTAGGGAAAACTATGTTAAAGATTTAATGAAGATGTGTGGAGTTGAGAAAACTATAAATGTTATTCCAGATCCGGTTGTGCTTCATCAAAAAGGTGAATGGGATACGCCAGAAGAGGTATCTAACTTTATTTCAGAATTAAAAAAACAAGGAAAAAAAATAGTTTGTATTAGTGAGTGTTTTTTACATACAAGGGATATGGTTGAAGCACTAATAAAGTCCTCTGTTATAAAAGAATGTACAGTGTTATTTTTCGCATACAGTAGAAGATACAATCATAGTAATAAAGCAAAGGAATATAAGAGTATTTTAAATGAGCATTGCTGTTGTTTTTTGGATTATTTAAATCCGTGGGCAGCGTATTCTATGATTGAAAATATTAATTTATGCGTTAGTAATGCATATCATTGCTGTGTGGCTGCAATAACATCTGGAATACCTTTTATTGGTATTGATCCAAGCCCATTTGAGAGTAGCAGACATACAGACATTTTATGCGATAAGGAGCAATTAGAAAAAAGTATTTTAAAAGTGGAAGTAGTCAATAATGATCATTCGGGAGTTTCACTTCAAAAATATTTCGAGAAATATTTAAAAAATGAGTTGCATTTTCATTTTGATTTAAGCCAAGAACGTCAAAAAGTGGAAGAACATTTTGACCAAATGTGTAAAATAATGTTATAGGAGATTGAGCTTTATGGATGATTTTGTTTTTGGATATAGTTTTGAGAAAAATTCGAAAAAATATTTACATTTCAATGAATTTATGAAAGATAACCTGTTAAATATTTTGTCTTTTTGTGAATTATATGATTGTACTGGAGAGAGATTAAATGTATCAAGTTTTAGATTGAAGCATCCAGGAGAATCAAGAATAGACTTATTTGATGATTATCAAGAAAAAGTATTAAAAAATACTCAAAATACGGTACTGTCCGAGGATGAAAAAGCGTTAGATGCATCTGAACCAAGGATTTCATATATAATCAAGACGTTAAAAATGTTAAGTGCACTTGTATTATTTTATAATAATCATAACAGATGCGAGATTAATAGAATTGAATTGAATGATTGTAGACATTGGATTTTAAAAGAACACAACCATGCATCATCTGTGTATCAATACTTGGCAGCGACGTGCAATGCGAATTGTAAGTTTTGCTATCTCCAGGCCAATCCTGTGAATATAAGAATAGGAAAAAAAGAAAAAAATGCGGATTGCTCATGGAATGAACTTCAAACAAGAATAAATTATTTTGGAGACGAGACTAATTTGTTTACGCCAAATTATGAAATTAAGGAGTTTTTTAATTCACCGTATTTTGAAAAAACGTTAATTGAATTAAGAAAAAAAAGTAATGATGATTTTATGTTCGTAACAAATGGTTCGCTGCTTACTGCGGAAAAAATAAAATTTTTATCAACTATATTGCCGGTTACTGTAATTATAAGTGTAGTTGTTATATCGGGGGAAAAAAGGAGTGAAATTCTTTTTAATGAATCAGTGAATGATGAAAGTGATAAATTTAACCATGTTATGATGAAATCCTTTCCGTTGTTAAATAAGTATAAGGTCCCATTTATAGGTTCTATTACAGCATGGCCTTCAATTAAGTATGATGATTTTATAGAAACAATTCATTATATTGAAAAGTTTAATCCTGTTGCAATAAGAATTAATATGTTGGGATATTGCGAAAGAAATATGCCTAATATATCTGTTCCAGATGATTTTTGGTATACATTTTGTAAGTATATCGAAATGGCATCAAAAGAAACAGATGTACCATTGATTCCAATTCCATCTCAATATTATATAAATGAATTCCAAGAGAATGTTCTTGATGTACAGGTTATGGGAGTGATTAGAAATTCTCCAGCATATGGATTAGTTTTTCGTGGTGATGTCATTAAAAAAATAAATAATATGGTTGTTACTTCTAGAGATCAATTATTAGATGCGTTAAGTAAATTGAGTGGTGAGAAAACACTGTCTATTGTCAGGGATAATAAAGAGTTGGAAGTGACTATTGGAATTGAAGATAAAGAGAAGTATCCTTATGCCGGAACGTATTATGGAAAATATCGGTTTCCATATGGGATGGTTATACCCGAAAGTATTCAACTCAAGCAAGTAAAAGAAGTATTAAATATAATGGATAACAAACGAAAGAAAAATGCAATATTAATAGTAGGACCATTAGTGAAGAAAAGTGTTCTAAAGTATTTTTCTATGTTGGGCGGGCAAATTGATAAAACACAAACAGAAATTCATTTTGAAGACAAAGTAATTACAATTGCATGCTCTTACAATTATTTTCTTGGTGGTAATATTCAAATAATGGATATGTGTGTTATAACTGATTTTATGAAGGTAGTTGAGGATAATAAAAATAGTAAAACTGACATTGTAATTATGCCTGATTCAATGTTTAATGTGTGGGGGAATGATTTATTGGGAGTAAATAAGGATTCATTCGAACATTGTATAGGCATTACTGTTGAATATTTTAATGCTAAAACAGTTCCATATTAATATTTTATTATAATTATAAGAATGTTGTAGTGAGTGCTTTTTGCTTATATGAATTTTTAAATGTATTTTAAATAGCATGTTCAAAATTAAAAGAGGGGGCAAGTGGTGTTTAATAACCACTTATTAATAACATGAGACGACTACTAAGATACAAGACTGCTAAAAAATATTTAATAATTAGGTTGCTTGCAAAAATGGCTCATTCATGCTATTTTTGTTTATTTCCTGTATTCTTATTTAATAGAGGGTATAGCATTTTTGACATTTCAATTTTGGATACCATATTTTCTATTGGAATAGTGCTGTTTGAAGTACCAACGGGAATAATTGCTGATAGAATGAGAAGGGATAAATGTATTCATTTATCATACATACTGATGCTTTTGGCATATTTGTTTATTTATATAGATATATCATTTCCTATGTTAGTTGTAGCGAACTTAATTATGGCACTTGCATCTGCTTTCTCTTCAGGAATAATAGACGTGTGGCTTCTTGATGGATTGAAAGGGGATGGGTGTGATGAGGGAATGGCGATAATATCCGGTTTCATGCAAGTTATTGAAAATTTGGGATTGACAATAGGTCTTTTTTTGGGAGGACTTCTAGTAACAATGACCATAAGATATGCTTTTGCTGGCGGGCTAGTGTTGTTGATCATTGCAGTTATACTATGCTTTATTTTAATTTGTGATGCAGGAGGCGGAGAAGTAGATAACATTGCTAGTGAAAAAATAGGTGAATACATTATCAACAGCATAAAAGCTGTAACTGCTCCATTCCTTGGTGTCTCTTTTACCATGGCAATTGTTTCATTTGCGATTGCCTCACCATTGAATGTTCATTGGCAAGTTTTCTTTAATCAGAAAGGAATTGATAGTGAATTCATATTATCAAATCTATATTCCATTAGAACAGTTCTAATTGTCATTGGAGGAATAATAGCTGGGACATTCAAGAAAAGGGAATCGGGTAATAATTTACTTATCTTTAGAATATTTATTCCGATTTCGGCATTAGCGTTAATTCTATCTGCAGTGATTGATAACTGCTGGATTAGTTTGGGTTTATGGAGCATAATATCAATTACGAATACAATAGCTAGATCATTTTGGACTGCCGAGTTACTGTCAACTATGGGCGAAAGTAGACGTTCTACATTATTTTCTATTAATTCGCTTATTTTTTCGTTTGCATCTGCTGCTGGAAGTTTGGTGATAGGGAAAATAGCAGATGTAAGAGGTATTGATTTGGCATGGGAAATTTGTGGATGTGTTATGATATTGGCTGTTGTCTTTTCTTTTTATGCAAGTAAATTAGTAAAAGAAAGAGGTAGGAAAGCGGATGAGTGATATTAATCAAAATTTTGAGTTGATTACACATGGAAAAGTAGATAATTTTATTAATGCATGGATTATTAAACATAAATATAGCCACGTTAAAATAGCAGTATTAGATTCGGAAAAGAATGAAAACTTTTTTTCAATAGCTGTGAATACCCCTATCGTTGATGATAGGGGTATTGCTCATATTGTGGAACATTGTATTTTGGGAGGAACAAATTATATGCAAGGCAGAGAAGCATATAACATTTTTTTCCATGGAGATAATGAATTATCAGCTAATGCCGTTGTTTATCCTGAGTTTACACAGTACTCATTGTATGCACATAATTATCAAAATTTTAAAAGTAATATAAAATTATTTTTGGATACTATTTTTTCTCCCATATTTTTATATAAAAAGGAAATTTATTTGTATGAAGGTTGTCATATTAAAATGAATGAAAATGGGTTTGAGTATGGAGGTGTAGTATATAATGAGGCATCTTCTAAAATGTCTGACTATAAAAATCAAATTATTCACTTGATTCGAAAAAAGGTTTGGAGTGATAATTATGTTTTTCAGACAGCTGGAATACCGGATGACATTATAAAGACATCGTATAAAGATATTGTTGAATATTATAAGAAGTTTTATGTGGTGCAAAATATGTCATTTGTGCTTGCAACATCTAAAAATAATGTTGAAAAATGTTTTCAGTTAATTAGCGAATATCTTTTGCCAGAAAATGAAAACATAAAAAAAGAACATGATACGATAAGGGATAAAATAAATTACCAAGTGAACAATTTTTACGTTCGTTATGATAAAAAAAAAGAAATATATTTTTGCAAAAATTGTAGAATTGATACAAGGGATTATTTTTCTATTTTTAAATTATTGATTATAAAAGGGATTTTATCTCGATTATTGAAAACGAAATATGAAAATGATAAAGATTTATCATTTGAAATGTGGTTTAGTCCGTTTGATATGTTTCCTGTATTATCTATAGTATGTGCATTAAAAGAGGAAAATGCAACACTATTAGTCAATAAATTGGATGCGTTGGAAGAAAGTTTTGCAGATAATGCTATGAAAATTATAAACTATGTATACAAAGAAATATCTGCTGAATATAGAAAAATTGTAACAAATCACAATTGGCAATTTATTGTACGTATGCTTTTTATGTATTGGCGTCGATCTGGAATTTTTGATTTTAGAGGACTTGAATTTGAATCAATTCTTTATAATGAGCTAATTAAGCTCAAACAATTATGGAGTCAAAGGGACAAGAGAATTTCTTTTTGGCATAATATGAAAGAGACATTTTTTTTCTCAGTTCCATTTAAGAAACGTGACATTGTTTGTAATCCAGAATTGCTCTGGGAGAGTGACAATGATATCGATCAGAAAATCCAATCAGAAAAATTTAATTATAACAAAAATGATTTAGAAAACATAAATAAAAAACTGCGAATGCTATTTGATTTTGACCGTATATATGATAATTTAATATATTTCAAAATTAATTCATCGGAAAAAATAATAATTCGAATAAATTTTTGTTTGAAAAAAATTTTAATTGAAAAGTCTTTTTTTGTAGGAATAATTACAGAATTATTAAATTCATATTTTAGAATATACAAACAGAATAGTTATATTGATGTTACATATGAAAGCTACTCCAATTATAATGAAGTGAAGCGCTATGTATGCATTAAAATATGTTCGAAAAGATCTGAAATTATTGATAAAATTGAAATAGTAAAAAATGCAATCAAGGAACTATATCATATAAATGAAACTCATTTATATGATATAGTATATAATCAATATAATTACATAAAAAGGGATTTGATAGAAAAGCCACATAAATATGCGGTATATCATGCGCTGAGTGGCTGCTCATTAAGTGCTCAAATATATGAGAAAATACATGGGATAAATTATGGCTTTTCATTGAGAAAATTGTTAGATGAAGATTTCGAAAAAGGAGAAGTTGTGTTTGAGTTACGGTCTATGTTAAGAGAAATATTTTGTAAAAATAATCTGATAATGACATATTCTGCACAACAAAAGGAAATTTTATTTGCCCAAGGTCTTTATGAACGAATAAAGGAAAGTGTTGAAGATAATACAAAATTTAATAAAGAAATAAAAGACAGTTTCTTAGGAATGCGAATTTCAAAAGGGATATATTACAATCAGTCCCTTTATAATGCTGCTATGGCATTCAATATTGAAAATGGTAGGGGAGTTAAGTATGATGGGAAGATAAAAATAATAAAAAAGTATGTTAACGAATTATATTTTCCACTAAAACTAAGAAAAAATGGTGTTTATTCGTATGCATGTAATTTTATACCTACTAGTGGAAATTTTTATATGGTATCATATTGTGATCCAAATGTAAATGAAACCATAGACATATTTAAAGGGTTTAGTGTGTATTTTCAAAATAATATAAATGATAATACCTTTAATAAACTTAAATTAAGAACCTTACGATCAGAAAATGTTGAATTAAATTATATAGAGGATGAGGAGAGGAAAATATGTTTTTGGTTTTCGAATATGACAATGGAAATGAAAAAAGCTGAATTAGAGGAAATAGCATATGCTAGTATGGAGAATATGGAGGGTTGTATAAATTCTATAATGGAAGCAATGGAGAATGCTTGTATTTGTGTTATTGGAAATAGAGATAAATTAAATCAACCTAGTAGTGGGTTGAGAGAAATAATATCTTTAGATTTATTATTATAAGATATAAATACGCCAAGAAAATGACATAAGTCTCAATAACGGGGGCTATCGGGTAATGGCACTTTTTAGACCTGTTTCTCCCAAAAAGATATCTCCCGCAGAATTCCGTGCTTTTCAGCATGGACTCTTCTGCGGGAGATGCTTTTTTCTTGTTGATCATCCTATTTTAGGGCGCAAAAACCCCTTGGTGCTGATTCGGGCAGCGCTCTTTTCCCTATGCGGCTTTCTCCCCGGTTTTCCCTTCGAATTTATGTATTTTATCGTGCAGAAATCGGTGGTATTTATTGATATTCCGCCCGATTGCATACAGCATAAATTCCTTGTATACCTTTTCTGTAGAACGGTAATGAAACCGGCGAAATTTTTCGTTTTCTTTTATGTCCCCAAAGTGGC
>CAPNAQ010000065.1 GCA_948663505.1 uncultured Clostridia bacterium
CATTTTTATTTACAAATCAAATCATTTCTTGAGACATTTTCATTTACGAGTCACACAATTAGACTGTTTCAGTCCATAAGTCTTGCAAAATTATGTAAATTATGGTATTATATATGTACAGTCTTTTTGTTAATCCTCTTTTTCATCATATGGGTATGCAGGAAGATTAGTAAAAATTTTAGGAGGAATCGACTATGATTAGAAATTACAATGGAAATGTAAATCGTTCAGTAATGAGGGATTTACGGAAGCTATGCGATTTAAATGCTGAGAACGAAAGAATTTTGTTTGAAGCATTCGACCAGAAAGGTGAGGTATCTGTTTACGAGAATCTCGATCCTTTTACGGGTTGTCCTGATGAAATGTCAGATGTTGTAACCATGAAAAGCGAGGCCGAAATCAAAGAATACCTGAAGAAAGATTTTATTGGAAGAGTAGAAGGGTATTTGAACCACAGAAAGCCAGCTGAAGACTATCTGCTGAGTGCTCTGATTGAGTTTATCAAGGAAAACGGCAGATTTCCTGAAAAAGATGGTATGAGGCAATTAGAAAAAAATGCAGAAGAAAAGAGAATTGCTGAATTACCTTCTGAGGCTGTAACTGCTCCTAAAGAAATAACAGAGCAGGACATGGCAAGGGAAATCCTGGAGTTAGCCGAGGAAATTATGGAGTCTCGAAGAGAGAATAACCCCGATGACATTGTAGTTCGAGTTGAGCCTTATCCTGAATCTTATGGGATTGATACCGAAGAGTTTCAGGGGAATATCTTACATGAGAGATATTACGGCTCAAAGGATTTTCATGATTACAGATGTGCAATAAGAATAAAAGGCTACCACGATGTTGAAACAATCTCAATCGGCTATTGTTACAGTAGCAGTAATGAAGTATATGTTACTGCTGAAGACTTTTGTGATAAAGAGCTTGATGTTCCTGTAACAAGTTATCTCATAACTATTCATAAAAGTATGGTTGAGATGGCAAAAGCAGAAGGTATCGAATTTACCAGCGAAATCGATTACGACAAATTTCAGGAAGCATAATGTTTTCACAATTAGCAGTAATTTTGCACAAAAAGCAGTGTTTTCACTGCTTTTTGTGTTATCTAACATATTTTAAACTCTCTTATCTAACTTTATCTTTCTTCTTTTTCGTTTGTTCCTTTTCAGCTTGTTTTCGTTCTTCTTCTAACTTTTGATGAAGTTCAAATCGCTTAATTTTTTCTAACCTTAATTCAATATTATTACAATGTTTTATTTCTTCAGCAAGTGGTGTTATCTTTTTAGAAATTTCTACAATCTGACTTTCAATACTTGCCTTTTCATCTTCTGTTTTTGCTCTTTTATGCTTTTTCCATAAATTTTCTCTCTCACTTTTCAATGGGTTAATTTTTTCATAAGCAGATTTTTGATAGTCTAGCAATTCTTGTTCTGTATTGATATTATTTTTACACACAAATCTAACTTGTTTAGAAAATTCGTCCATTTTCTTAATTGCACTTATTAATTCTGGCGTCATTTTCGTTATATTAGGTTTTGAGACGATTTCTATATTGATACCGAGTAATTTCTCATAGTGAAAAATTAAATATGAAATAGAGCCTTTAAATTGCAAATGATTTTGTTTTTCATTGTTATATCTTTCATAACTTCTATTAGCTAATAAATATGGATCTGGAGAATATGGAAATTCAGGTTGTGTTTCTAATATCCTTTTATAAATATTTTCTTTTGAATAACTATTTCCAAATTGCCTTTCAATTCTAGTATTTCGTTTATAAGGCTCTCTTCTTATAGACAATGTTTCGTTTTTATCTGTAACAATATAATCTAAATCTTGTAGTATTTTAATAAATTCGTTATAGTCTTTAGCATTTGCTATTGCATATTCAATAGAATCTTTCATTAATTCTTTATACAAACTACTGGTAGCATATTTATTATATTTTTCTTCTTGCTTTAAAACATTCAATCCATATTCTTCACAAAGTTTATCTGAAGTTTTTCTCATTATTGTATAGTCTTTCTTTGTATTACAAAACCTCTTACCATCTAAAAATGAAACAGAGTTTAAAACAAAATGGGTGTGTAAATTGTCTGTGTTTAGATGAGTAGAAACTACTACTTGAAATTTATCTCCCCATAGTTCTTCAGCAAGTTTAATTCCAATTTCATGTGCTTGTTCTGGTGTTACTTCTCCTTTTACAAAAGATTGTACTCCATGAAAACATTGTATTCCAGTTGTCTTGAAAAATTGCTTTTTAATATTTCTCATTTCTTGTAGAGCAGTGTCAGGCATACAATTTATGCCTGACACATATAATTTCTCTTCTGTTTTTTCTCCATTAACTGCATATTCTATTGTAGCATCTAATCTTTCTTTTACCTTCCATATTTTTGTTACTGCCATAATCTTATTACCACCTACTTACATTCTTTTCCTTTTGTGGTATAAGATAAACTTCTTGTAATGCTAGTATAAAATTTTGTATTTGATTTAATAAAGGATTGATTTTATCTTCTCTCATATAACCTTGATATCTATTATAAGTTCTTGCCATTTGATTTAGGTTTGTCGCCATACCTCGAAGTTGTGAAAGTATTTCATAAAATTTTTCATCTGGTTTTTCTTTTAGCTGATAATCTAAAATTATTTTTCTAAAAAACTCTGATTTATTCAATCCAGACCTTTTAACTTTCTCATTTAGAATTTTGTTTTCATCTTCATTTAAAAACACATTGATTTTTATATTTCTATTTCTCATTTTTTCATCTCGCTTTCTGTTTTTTCTTATTAGGGTTTGGGACTTGTCCCATTCCTATCTGTATTTGTGGCGTGAGTACAAATACGTTGCTTGCATATTCAAGAAATTTAGAAAGTACTCACTTTAAAATTCCTATTTTTTTGAAGAAAAAGTATGATTCTTTACCACCTAAAAAGAAAATTTCTCTTTCTTCTATAGATTGCATATCATAATAAATTTGTACTAATTTTGAAAGTGCAAAGCATTCTTCATTTGATAAATTTCTGCCTTTAATATCTCCTTCTAGTATCATCCAAGTTAAGTTTTCATTTTGTTCTAATATTTTGTTATATTCGTTTTTTAATTCTGCATATTTTTCATTATTATCTTTTAAATATCTTCTACTATTTTCTAAATATTCTTCAAACATATCTTCATATTCTTTATAAAAACTTTCTATTTTTTCCATAACTTTAACCTCCATTTTAAACATAGATTAACTCATTAAATATAATTTCTTCTACACGATTTTTAATATTATTCATTCTGTAAACCCATTCCATTTGATTAGTTGCTTTTAATTCTTCAGTTATATTTTCTTGCTCTATAAATTGTTTCATTAACAAATTAAATCTTTCATTTGCTGTTTTATCTATTTCTAATAAATGTTCTCTTAATTTGTTTTCAACCCATAGAATTGTATAATCTACTTTTTTATGCTCTAGCAAATACTTTAATCTTAACTTTCCATATTTACCAAGTTCATTAGCTTTTACACTAGCTGAATCGACTAAATTTGGAAAGTAATAATCACCTTTTCTTATATACTCAATTCCAGTTTTCTCATCAATAAATCTTTCTTTTAATTCATTATTATTCATATCTAATTTCTCCTTTTTTAATTTTCATACAAATTATTGGCATATAAAAAATCTAAATCATCATAATGCCTTTGTTCATAGTTCTGAAAACTATATTTGCCTTTTACTTTATAGTTATAATTATTATTGTTATAGTTAGGTCGTAAATTTTCCGTGTCGTGAGTCGTAGATTTTACGATTCGGGACTCGTAATTTTTACGAATCACTTGTATAAGCTTTTCATCATGGTCTATTTTTCCAACATAGATTAAATTAGGCTTATTAGCTCCTTGCTTTTTCTCGTTTATTAGCTTACATTCTTTTAATTGATTAAATGCTTTTGTAACAGTTTTATCAGATAAATTTAATTTCTCTTGAACTTCTTTTCTTGTAAATATTAGAAAAACTTCTTCATTTTCATCAAACCAATTATTTTTAGCTGATAATGTTAGTCTATTTAGTAAAAATCCATAAAGAATTTTGCTATCTGAATTTAACTTATCTTTATATTTTGGATTAAAGAATAATTCCATTGGTATTTGATAATATAAATGTTCAAAGCATTCATTAGCTTTATAAGGTATAAATTCCATTTTTCATCCTTTCTGATAAATGAAATAGGAATAATAATAAATAAAGGGAGTATTTGATAGAACTATCAAAGATTAAAAATTTTCCCGACATACAATCCCGACATTTTATATACATTTTAGGGTATTTTTTAGAACTTTTCAAAACTGTTCCAAAGTACCTATAAAAAGTAGGCTTTTACTGAAATTACGCAAAAAAATACAGGTTAGAAATTTGATTTCTAACCTGATATTTTGGTGCAGATGGCCGGAATCGAACCGGCACGGTTTATTCAACCGCAGGATTTTAAGTCCTGTGCGTCTACCAGTTCCGCCACATCTGCATATATTATATTGAACTGGTTACTTTAACGACAATTGATATTATAATATTAAGAAAAAAATTTGTCAATACATTTTTTAGATTTTGTAAAAAAAGTTTCAAAAAATCTAAATATTTATAAATACTAAGAGCAAAAATATCTATAAATTCAGAAGAAACTATATTAGATATATAGTACTTCTGAACTTTTATATTTTAATTTACTATTAGAAATAAGTTTGTATTAAGAATTATTACTAGAATCAAAAGGAATAAACTTATTAACAATACTATTAGTATCAATATTATTATCAGCTTTAAAAGTTTTAAATGATGTATTTATCTTATTTTCAATTTGTTGTTCAACTTCATCTTGATTTGCATGTTCTGCTAAAACTAATTCACTAACTAAAATCTGTTTAGCATTATTAAGCATTTTTTTCTCTCCTGTTGAAAGTCCCTTTTCTTTTTGTTTAAAACTTAAATTTCTAACAACATCAGCCACTTCATAAATATCTCCACTCTTCATTTTATCCATATTATCTCTATATCTTTTATTCCAATTTTTATCCATTTCTGTTTCGTCTTGTCCTAATATTTTAAATACTTCTGTAGCAGCCTGTTTATCTATAATATTTCTTACACCTACTAATTCAGCCTTAGCTGTTGGTATCATTACTTTTACATTACTTGGCATTTTTAAAATATAATATGATTGTTTTTCCCCTAAAATATCTTTTTCTTCAATTGAATCTATCGTCCCTGCACCATGCATTGGATAAACTATCTTGTCCCCTACATTAAACATGTAAGTCAACTCCCTTCGCTTCACATTGTTCATTTAATAAAAAACTAAAATTTTTAATATTTCAATGTTTTACTTTTAATTTTCAAATCTATTCGTTTATCATTAATTTATATTTTAGATTAATTTTAAATTTGTAAATCTGATTTCTTCTCAAAAAATACTGTAAAATTATGTAATTTATAACTTTATTGGATTTTTTAACCATTATTATTATACAATAAAAAAAATAAAAAGTCAAAGCTTTAACTTTAACTTTTTATCCACTTTTGGCTTTATTACTTAACTTTTCAAGGGAAAAAATTTTTTAAATATTTTTTATTTTCATTTTCTCCTTACTTTATTCTTGCTTATTTTTTATTTATTTTGATGTTGAGCCAAATCCCCCCATTCTTTCTCCTTCTGCAACATCATTATCTGTTACTAAATACTTCTGAAATATAGCTTGCCCTATTGCTTCTCCCTTTTTTATAGTTATATCTTCTTCTTTTATATTATAAAATGCATACATAAAGTGCCCATCATTGTCTGGATTACCATAATAGTCTTTATCTATGACACCTACACTATTCGCCATGATTATGCCTTTTTTCTTTGGATTAGAACTTCTGTTATATAATAATAACACTTCATCATCTTGCATATATGCTTTTAAACCTGTCTTTACTAATGTTGGTGCCATACCTTTTTTAAAGCTTGGAATTGTTACATCTTCTGCTGCTTCTATATCATATCCTGCTGAATATTTCGTTTTTCTTATTGGTAGATTAATATCTTGATTTTCAAATCCTTTTACTATTTCAAATCCTCTTTCTTTCATTTTTACAATCTTTCCTTTCACTCGCTTCGCTCGTTCATCGTCATCCACAGTTTTTTTCAAAAACTTTGTCTTCCAAATCTTTGTCTTTGGAGCTTTTTCGCTTCGCTCGTTCATCGTCATCCACAGTTTTTTTCAAAAACTTTGTCTGCCAAATCTTTGTCTTTGGAGCTTTTTGCTTTGCTTACCATAATTCTTACATATTGTAATAAAAAAGTCAAGTGTTTCTTTTTATACTTTTAGAATTTAAATCCTTTAAAGTATATAATTTAATAAAACTAGGATTTTATCTCCTAGCTTCTATATTTATTTTCATTATACTCTTGATTCAACAATAAGTTTTATACCAGTTCTACCTTCTCCTTCAACCTCTACATCTGCAAATGCTGGTATACATACTAAATCAACTCCTGCTGGTGCTACAAAACCTCTTGCTATAGCAACTGCTTTAACTGCTTGGTTTAATGCTCCTGCTCCTATTGCTTGCATTTCTGCTTTATTTGATTCTTTTACTAATCCAGCTATTGCTCCTGCTACTGAATTAGGATTTGATTTTGATGAAATCTTTAAAATTTCCATTTTCTTTTGCCTCCTATTATAATTTATTTTTTGTTGCAACTTTTATGTTAGTATTTTATATTATATGGAAAATTTTGTAAATACTTTTTTGAAAATTTTTTAAGTTTTCATCGCAGTTTTTTTCATAGTACAGGAAAAATCGACTTTTTACAAATAAATTCTATTAATTTTTGTCACTTTTAATGTTTCTTCATCAATTATAAAAATAACTCCATTAAACATGCATTCACCTTCTGCAACTTTATATTTTTCTGGTAATGAAGTTGTCATCCTTTTTATTGCTACATTTATATCCATTCCTAAAGCTGAATTCTTTGGACCAGTCATACCTATATCTGTAATATATGCTGTTCCTTTTGGTAATATTTTCTCATCAGCTGTTTGAACATGTGTATGTGTTCCAAAAATAGCAGTTACTTGACCATCTAAATAATATCCAAATGGTATCTTTTCTCCTGTAGCTTCTGCATGAAAATCTATAAAAATCATATCAACTTCATTTTTTATTTTGTTTACTATATCTTTAGCTATTAAATAAGGATTTTCTGTTAATATATTCATTTCAACTCTTCCTATTAAATTAATAACAGCTATTTTCTTACCTTTACATTCATATATATTATATCCTTTGCCCACTACTCCCTTTGGATAATTCGCAGGTCGAATAATTCTTGAATCATCTATAAATTTAAATATATCTTTTTTACCCCAAGTATGATTTCCCATTGTTATAACATCTACATCTTCAGATAAAATGTCATCAAAAATCTTTTGAGTAATTCCAAATCCATCTGCTGAATTTTCTGCATTTACAATTGTAAAATCTATTTGTTCAGTTTCTATTAAACCTGGTAATATCTTTTTTAATTCTTTTACTCCTGCTAGTCCAACTAGATCTCCTACTGCTAAAACCTTCAAATTTATACCTTCTTTCTTTTTTACTTTTAATATATTACTATACTTTTCATATTTTTTCAAGCATTTATAAATTTATACAAAAAAAATAGTAAATTGGAAAATAATTTTTTCTAATTCACTATCTTTTCTACTTTTTCAGCACCCTCTTGAAAAATCTCCATTTTTTTATTTGGCAAAATCTGTAACCCTAATTTCTCTAATTACATTAATCTTTATTTGACCTGGATATTCCATTTCATTTTCAAGTTTTTTAGCAACATCTCGAGCAAGAATGGTCATTTTATCATCATTAATTTTTTCAGGTTTAACAACTATTCTTATTTCACGACCAGCTTGTATTGCAAATGATTTCTCTACACCATCAAAAGAATCTGCAATTGCTTCTAAATCTCTTAATCTTTTAATATAAGCTTCTAATGTCTCTCTTCTTGCACCTGGTCTTGATGCACTTATTGCATCTGCTGCTTGTATTAAAACAGCTTCTAATGTTTGTGGTTCAACATCTTCATGATGAGCTTCTACTGCATTTATAACTATAGGATTTTCTTTATATTTCTTTAAGATTTCTACACCTATTTCTACATGAGTACCTTCCATATCATGATCTAAGGCTTTACCTATATCATGTAATAAACCTGCTCTTTTTGCAATTTTAGGATCCAATCCTAATTCCTCTGCCATGATTCTTGCTAAGTTAGATACTTCTATTGAATGATTTAATACATTTTGTCCATAACTTGTCCTATACTTTAATTTACCTATTAATTTTATTATATCTGGATGTAATCCAATAATTCCAGTTTCTAGGACTGCTCTTTCTCCTTCTTCTTTTATTGTTTCTTCTACTTCTTGTTTTGCTTTTTCTACCATTTCTTCAATCTTTGCTGGATGAATTCTACCATCATCAATCAACTTTTCTAATGCAATTTTAGCAACTTCTCTTCTTAATGGATCAAAACCTGATAAAACTACTGCCTCTGGTGTATCATCTATAATCAAATCAACACCTGTAAGTGTTTCTAATGCTTTAATATTTCTTCCTTCTCTACCAATTATTCTACCTTTCATTTCATCACTTGGAAGAGCTACTATAGATACTGTTGTTTCTTGTGAATGATCTGCTGCACATTTTTGTACTGCATATGTTAATAATTGTTTTGCTTTCTTATTAATTTCCTCTTTTGTTTTCAAATTTGCTTCTCTTATTATATTCGCTTTATCAGCTTCCACATCTTTTTCTACTTCTTTTAACAAAATCTGCTTTGCTTCATCTTTTGTTAAAGCTGCTATCTTTTGAAGTTCTTTCATTTCTTCATTATGCAAATTCTCTATTTCGTGTTTCTTTTCTTCTAATTCTTTTAGTTTTGCCTCTACTTCCTGTTCCTTTTTTTCAAAACTTTCTGAACGTTTCTCTAAGTTTTCCTCTTTTTGAATAAGTCTTGTTTCTTGTCTTTGTATTTCGCCTCTTCTCTCTTTAATCTCTTGATCTAATTCTTTCCTACTATTAACAATCTCTTCCTTAGCTTCTATTACTTTTGCTTTTTTTAGATTATCTGCTTCAACTTTTGCCATATTTACTATTTTCTTAGATTCCTCTTCAGCACTTTTTATTTTAGATTCCGCAACTTTTTTTCTATATGCTATTCCTAATATTATGCCTATTGCAAATGAGATTAAGACAGCGGCGATTATGATTCCTATATTCATGAATCTACACCTCTTTCTTATTTAATTTTCAATGTTCGAATCAAATATATATACATGTCATATTTCTTTTTTAATATATTTTTTTCTTACCTCTTATATTTTATCTTTAAAATGCTTAACTGTCAAGAGATTTTTAATTTTTTAGTTTTTATTGTAGGACAAAAGATTACTAGTCAGCCTAATTAAAATAATTTTTTAAAAGCATAATAATATTAATCTGAAAA
>CAPNAQ010000066.1 GCA_948663505.1 uncultured Clostridia bacterium
ACATCAATAAAACTTTTCTATAATATAAAATAAAGAAATAAAAAAGGAGTTAAAAGAAATTATGAAAATTGCATTTTTATTTCCAGGTCAAGGAAGTCAAAAAGTCGGAATGGGAAAAGATTTATATAAAAAATATAAAGAAGTAAGAGATGTATATACAAAAGCATCAGAAATTTCAGGAATAGATATAGCAACATTGTGTTTTAATGGCATAAGAAAAGAATATAACAAAAAAGAATATGTTGAAGTAGAAGAAATAGGTGAAGATTTAATAAAAACAGAAAATACACAGCTTGCAATTGCGACAATGAGTTTATCAATTTTAGAAATATTAAAAAAACAAGGAATTAAAGCAGAAATAGCTGTTGGATTAAGTTTAGGAGAATATCCAGCATTAATATATGGTGGACAACTAGGGTTTGAAGATGGTATAAAATTACTTAAACAAAGAGGCTTTTTAATGCAAAATAAATTACCAAAAGGTGAATATGCAATGCTTGCCATAATTGGTCTAGAAAGTTCAAAAATTGAAGATATATGTGAAGAATTAGAAAAAGAAGGTCAATTTATTGTACCTGCTAATTATAATTATTCTAATCAAACAGTAGTATCAGGTAGTAAAGAAGCTATAGAAAAGGCTATACCAATTTTTAAAGAAAGTGGAGCAAAAAAAGTTGTAGAATTAAAAACAAGTGGACCATTTCATACAAAAGCTTTAGAACAAGCAAAAAATGAGTATGAAAAAGAATTACAAAATATATCTTTTAATAAAGGAAATGTAAATGTTATAAAAAATATTGATGGAACATTTTATAAAGAAAAAGATAATTTAAAAGATATTTTAGCAAATCATATTGTTAGTCCAGTTAGATTAGATAAAGCAATTGGACTAATGAGTGATGAGGGTATTGATACATATATTGAAATAGGACCAGGTAAAGCTTTAACAGGTTTCATAAAAAAAGAATTGACTAATGCCAATATAGTAAACATTTTTGATGTTGATACTTTAGAAACATTTTTAAAAGATTTGGCAGACAAAAAATTTGAAGAATTTTTGGGATGACAATGAACTATTGGAACGAAAATGCTTCAGAGAAAAGATTTGGCAGACGAAATTTTCGAAGAAATTTTAGGATGACGATGAACGAGCGAGTAAAACGGAGCGAAGTGAAAGGAAAGGTGTAATTATGAGTGAAAATAAAGTTGTTTTAATAACAGGAGGAACAAGAGGAATAGGAAAAGCAATTGCAATAAAATTTGCAAAAGAAGGATATAATCTAGTAATTAATTATGTATCAGATAAAACAGATATAGATAGTTTAAAAGAAGAATTTAAACAATATAATATAGAAACATTATTTATAAAAACTGATGTTTCAAATTTTGAAGATTGCGAAAATATGATAAAAAAAGCTATAGAAAAGTTTGAGAAGATTGATGTTTTAGTTAATAATGCTGGAATAACAAAAGATAATCTAATATTAAGAATGACTAAAGAAGAATTTGATAAAGTTATTGATATAAATTTAAAAGGAACATTTAATGTTACTAAAAATGTAGTTCCTTATATGATGAAAAAGAAAACAGGTAAAATTATTAATTTATCATCAGTTGTTGGAGTATCAGGAAATGCAGGTCAATGTAATTATTCCGCTTCTAAGGCAGGAATTATAGGATTTACTAAAAGTATTGCTAAAGAGCTTGCTAGTAGAAATATTCTTGCTAATTGTATAGCTCCTCGGCTTTATTGATACAGATATGACTTCTGTATTGACTGATAGTGTTAAAGAAAGTATTAATTCTCAAATCCCTTTAAAGAGAATGGGAACTGCTGAAGAGATTGCTAATACAGTTTATTTTTTAGGTGGAGATGATAATACATATATTACTGGGCAGGTTATTAATGTTGATGGTGGCATGGTTATGTAAAAAACAAATTAAAAGTAGCATCTGGCACATTTTCGGCATTCATAACAATCTTCAATATACACAAAGTACATCTTCAGCTTGTTATAAACACCAAAAATGCACAATATACTACTTTAAATTTATTTTTTTAGTACAATTTTTACAGTAAAATTTATGGTGGTGAAAGGAGAAAAAATAAAAAAATGGAAAGAAGAGTTGTAATAACAGGATTAGGAGCAATAACTCCAATTGGAAATACTACAGAAGAATATTGGAAAGGATTAAAAGAAGGTAAATGTGGAATAGGAGAAATAACACAATTTGATACAACAAACTACAAAGTAAAAATAGCAGGTGAAGTAAAAGGATACAATCCTGAAGAATATTTTGATAAAAGAAATGCAAAAAGATTAGATAGATTTTCACAGTTTGCCATAATAGCAGCAAAAGAAGCAATGAAAGATAGCAAAATTACATCAGAGAATACAGATATGACAAAAGTTGGAGTTGTAATTGGATCTGGAATTGGAGGATTAAGCACAATAGAAAAAGAAAATGCAAATATGATAGAAAAAGGACCTGATAGAGTATCACCAATGTACATACCAATGTGTATAGGAAATATGGCAGCAGGAAATGTGGCAATTGAATTAGGAACAAAAGGAGAATCTGTATCTATGGTTACAGCGTGTGCTAGTGGAACACACTCAATAGGAGAAGCATATAGAATGATAAAACATGGATATGAAGATGTAATATTTGCAGGAGGAACAGAAGCATCAATTACTCCAACAGGAATCGCAGGATTTACAAATATAAAAGCATTAACACAAGAAACAAATATAAGTAGAGCAAGTATACCATTTGATAAAGAAAGAAGTGGATTTGTTATGGGGGAAGGAGCAGGTATACTTGTATTAGAAGAACTAGAACATGCACAAAAAAGAGGAGCAAAAATATATGCAGAAATAGTAGGATATGGAGCAACATCAGATGCATATCATATAACATCACCATCACCAGATGGAGAAGGTGCAGCAAGAGCGATAACAAGAGCAATACAAGACGCTAATATAGAACCAAAAGATATTACATATATAAATGCACATGGAACATCAACACACTTAAATGATGCAGGAGAAACATTAGCAATAAAAAAAGCATTAGGAGAAGCAAGTAAAAAAGTTATGGTTAGTTCAACTAAAGGAAATACAGGACATTTATTAGGAGCAGCAGGAGGAATTGAAGCAGTTGCATGTGTTAAGGCTGTTGAAGATGATTTCGTACCACCAACTATAAATTATAAAGTTCCAGATGAAGAGTGTGATTTAGATATAGTACCAAATGAAGGAAGGAATGTTGAAGTACAATATGCTATGTCAAATTCTCTAGGTTTTGGAGGACATAATAGTTCTATAATATTTAAAAAGTATAGTGAAGGGATCTAATTAAAATGAATTATGATGAAATTAAAAAATTAATTGATTATATGGGAGCAGCTCAAATTGATGAGTTAGAAATAGAATTTCCAGAAGGAATGAAAATAGGAATGAAGAAAAATACTAACAAAAGTACAGAAATTGCAACTACTCAAATACAAACACAACCAGTGATACCAAATATTCAAGTAAATACTGAAAATAATGTAGTAAAAGAAGATAAATCATGTGAAAAAGCTTATAAAATAATAAAATCACCTATGGTTGGTACTTTTTATTCAAGTTCTTCACCTGAAGCAAAACCTTTTGTAAAAGTTGGAGATATTGTAAAAAAGGGTCAAGTTGTTTGTATTGTTGAGGCAATGAAATTAATGAATGAAATTGAATCAGAATTTGATGGAGAAGTTGCTGAAATTTGCGTTAAAAATGAAGATGTAGTTGAATATGGAATGCCATTGTTTAAATTAAAATAACAGCTTACAGTAAATAATGTGTCACTATAAAACTTACTTTGAAATGTATATCTATTTTATATAATCAAAAATAATAAAATAGAAAACCTTAAAAAGAAAGGAATTAATATGTTAAATAAAGATGAAATAAAAAGAATAATACCACAAAGAGATCCATTTTTAATGATTGATGAAGTAGAAACATATGTACCAGGAGAAAGATGTATTGCTTACAAAAATGTAAGTGAAGACGAATATTATTTTAAAGGACATTTTCCAGGTAATCCTATTATGCCAGGTGTGTTAATGGTTGAGGCTTTAGCTCAAACTGGAGCAGTAGCAATACTTTCTATGGAAGAAAACAGAGGTAAAAATGCATTATTTGGTGGAATAAACAACTTGAAATTTAAAAAGCAAGTAACACCAGGAGATAAATTAAAACTAGAGGTAAAAATTATAAAGAAAAAAGGACCTATAGGAATAGGAGAAGCAATAGCAACAGTAAATGGAAAAATTGCGGTAAAAGGAGAATTAACTTTTGCAATAGTAGAATAAATCTAAGTTTTGTTTTTTGAAATATATATCTTTTTTATATAATTAAATTAATATCCATAAAAAAGGAGAAAATAAATGTTAAAAAAAGTTTTAATTGCAAATCGTGGAGAAATCGCTGTAAGAATAATAAGAGCATGTAGAGAAATGGGAATAAAAACTGTTGCTGTATACTCAGAAGCTGATAAAAATTCATTACACAAAGAATTAGCAGATGAAGCAGTGTGTATAGGTCCAGCAACACCTAATAAAAGTTATTTAAATGTTAAATCAATAATAGAAGCAGCATGTCTAAAAGGGTGTGATAGTATTCATCCTGGATATGGCTTTTTATCAGAGAATAGTAGCTTTGCAAAAATATGTGATGAAATAGGTATTAAATTTATTGGTCCTTCTTATAAAATGATTGAATTAATGGGGAATAAATCAAAAGCGAAAGAGACAATGAAAAAAGCTAATGTTCCAGTTGTAGCTGGTTCAGATGGACTAATTTATACAATTACAGAAGCATTAAAAATTGCAGAAAAAATAAAATATCCTGTAATATTAAAAGCTTCAGCAGGCGGTGGCGGAAAGGGTATTAGAGTTGCTTATAATGATGAAGAGTTAAAGAAATATTATGAAATGGTAAAGCAAGAAGCTAAAATATCTTTTAATGATGATTCTTTATACATAGAAAAATTTATTGAAAATCCTAGACATATTGAAATTCAAATATTAGCTGATGAACATGGAAATGTTGTTCATTTAGGAGAAAGAGATTGTACAATACAAAGAAAAAATCAAAAAGTACTTGAAGAAACACCATCTGAAGTAATTTCTGATAAATTAAGAAAAAAAATGGGAGACATTGTAGTAAATGCAATTAAGAAGATAGGATATAGTAATGTTGGAACAATAGAGTTTATTGTAGATAAAAATAAAGATTTTTATTTTATGGAGATGAATACAAGAGTTCAAGTAGAACATCCAATTACAGAAGCAATTACAGGAATAGATATTATAAAAGAACAATTAAAAATAGCAGGAGGAGAAAAATTAAAATATAAACAAGAAGATATTAAATTTACAGGTCATAGTTTAGAAGCAAGAATAAATGCTGAAAATCCAAATAAAAATTTTATGCCTTGTGCAGGTGAGATAAAAGAATTACATATACCAGGAGGAAATGGAATAAGGATTGATACAGCATTATATCCAGGATATATTATTCCACCAAATTATGATTCAATGATTGCAAAAGTTATTGTTCATGGAAAAGATAGAGAAGAGTCTATTGCAAAAATGAAGAGTGCTTTAGCAGAGTTTGTTATTGATGGTATAGATACAAATATTGATTTTTTATATGATATTCTTAATCACAAAGATTTTGTAGCTAATAATTATGATACTTCTTTTTTAGCAAAACAAACGTTTTTTATGGGGTGATTTTGATTATGGTAATAGATAAAATAAAAAAAATAAATCCAGTAGAGGATAATGAAAAAAATGAAAAAGCATCAGATATGTTAGTTGGTAAATGGATAAAATGTACTAAGTGTAAAGAAATTTTATATAAAGAAGATGTTAAAAAGAATTATAGTATATGTCCAAATTGTGGTAAATATTTTAGAATATCTGCAAGAAGGAGAATTAAGCAAATAATAGATGAAGGTACATTTGAAGAACTAGAAGAGGACATGCAAACAAGTGATTTATTAAATTTCGAAGGATATAAAACTAAAATTAAAGCATTACAAGAAAAAATAAACATCAAAGAAGCCATAAAAATAGGTATAGGTAATATATATGGAATAAAAGTTACAATTGGAGTAATGGATAGCAATTTTTTTATGGGAAGTATGGGAAGTGTTGTTGGAGAAAAAATAGCGAAATTAGTTGATGTTGCAATAGATCAAAGATTACCATTGATATTATTCTGTGTATCAGGTGGAGCAAGAATGCAAGAAGGAATGGTATCATTAATGCAAATGGCTAAAACATCAGCAGCAATAGCAAAATTAAATGAAGCAGGATTATTATACATATCAGTATTAACAGACCCAACAACAGGAGGTGTTACAGCAAGTTTTGCAAGTTTAGGTGATATAATTTTAGCTGAACCAGATGCACTAATTGGCTTTGCAGGTCCAAGAGTAATTGAACAAACGATCAAACAAAAACTTCCTGAAGGATTTCAACGTTCAGAATTTTTGTTAGAACATGGATTTATTGATAAAATAGTTGATAGAAAAAACATGAAAGAAGTTTTATATAAGATTTTATTAACAAGTCAATGTCCAAAGGGGACTTTTCCTTTTGGACATTGCACAAAAGAATGTCCATCAGAGGCATTTCCTTTTGGACAAAAAAGTAAAGAACAAGAAATTTCAGCTTGGGAAAGAGTAGAACTTGCTAGAAAGTCAGAAAGGCCTAAGGCTTTAGATTATATAAATGAAATTTTTTCGGATTTTATTGAATTTCATGGAGATAGAACTTTTGCTGATGATAAGTCAATTGTTGGGGGAATTGCAATGTTAAACGATTTCCCAGTTACAGTAATTGGTGAACAAAAAGGAAAAAATGCTAAAGAAAATATTGAAAGAAATTTTGGTATGCCTAATCCTGAAGGATATAGAAAAGCATTAAGGTTGATGAAACAAGCCGAAAAATTTAATAGACCAATTATTACTTTTATTGATACACCTCGGTGCTTATCCAGGAATAGAAGCAGAAGAAAGAGGACAAGGTGAAGCAATTGCAAGAAATTTATTTGAAATGTCAAAATTAAAAGTTCCAACAATTTCAGTTGTAATTGGTGAAGGTTCAAGTGGTGGAGCTTTGGCAATTGGTGTTACAGATATTATAATTATGTTAGAAAATTCAATTTATTCAATTTTATCTCCAGAGGGGTTTGCTAGTATTTTATATAAAGATTCTTCAAAAGCAAAAGAGGCTGCTGATAAAATGAAAATTACAGCTCATGAATTAAAAGATTTGAATATTGTTGATGATGTTATTTTTGAACCTGAAAATGGGGCTAATGTGAATTTTGAGAATGTTTGCACTAATTTAAAAAGTTCTTTGATTGAAAATTTGAGTAATTTGTTAAAGCTTGATTCACAAGTTTTGATAAATAATAGATATGAGAAATTTAGAAAAATAGGAAATATATAACAAGATAATTAAATATACAACATAATAATATGAATCTTCAAAAATTCCATTTTCCAAGGCGTTTAAGTTACTGAATATTCATATTTTAGACACACACTATAATGTGTTAAAATGACAAACGACTCAGGTCAAACTCATTTTTTCAGATTAATATTATTATGTTTAATAAGTAAATTTTAAAGGAGGTTTTTATAATGATTTTAAAGGGTAAAAAAGTATTAATAATGGGAATTAGAAATAAATGGAGTATAGCATGGGGAGTGGCTTTATCTGCATATGAACAAGGTGCAGAAGTTATATTTACACACGGTTCTATGGAATCAGGTGAGAAGGTAGAAAAATTAATTGAGGAAATACCAGGATCTAAAACATATCCTTGTGATGCTTCAAGTGATGAGTCAATAAAACAATGTCTTGAAATAATTTATAAAGAACATGGTAAAATTGATGGTATTTTACATGCTATTGCTCATGCAAATACAGATGATTTAAGAAATGATTTTATATTAACTTCAAGAGATGGCTTTGCACATGCTTGTGATGTTAGTGCTTATTCATTAGTATCTGTTGCTAAAATTGCTAAAGAATTAGATATGTTAAATCAAAATGCTAGTATTGTAGCTTTAACATATTATGGTTCAGAAAAGTCTATTGTTGGTTATAATGTTATGGGTGTTGCTAAAGCAGCTCTTGAAGCTAGTGTTAGATATTTGGCTAGAGATTTGGGAAATTCAGGCGTTCGTGTAAATGCTATTTCTGCAGGTCCTATTAAAACTCTTTCTGCAAAGGGTATAAAAGATTTTGGTTCTATTTTGGATATTGTTGAAGAACGTGCTCCTTTACATAGAAATGTTACTACTAAGGATGTTGGCGATAGTGTTACTTTCTTGTTTAGTGATATGGCTAATGCTATTACTGGTGAAGTTATTCATGTTGATAATGGTTTTTCAAGTGTTGGTGTATAAAATTTTGTTTCAGATATTGCATTTTATGTAAATTAATGGTATAATTAGGATATGATCATATATTTATATATGTTCCAAATAAAATTCAAATATAGGAGGAAGACACTATGACAAACAACACAAAAAAATTTTATTACAAAGCTTCGCGGGATCTTATAAGTGGAGCTATTGGAACAGTTTTAACTATAGTAGGCTTTTTTATTTTAAAAGCTCTACTTGGTTTACTAGAGGAATGGGACGAGAGAATAAGAACTATAAATACATTTTGTATATGTATATATATAATTATTGCAGTTCCTTTAGTTTTAGGTTACTTCGTAAGCACCTATATAAAGACGTATAGCGTCTTAATAATTTCAAAAGAAGAAATAATAGAAAAAGGGGGCTGGTTAACAAAATATGAAACAAATATACCAGCTTATAAGATCAAATCTTGTTCAAAAAGTAGTGGTGTTATACAACGATTGTGTAATACAATGGATATAGCTATTACTACTGCAGGCGACATGGCAGAAATTAAATTCCACAATATTGAGAAAGGAGAAGAAGCTTATAATATTCTTGTTCAATTGGCTAGAGCCAATAAACATCAATAATATAATAAATACAAAAAAAGAGAGCACCTATTTTTAGGAGTTCTCTTTTTTTGTTATCTACAATTATTTTTATTATTTTGTTTTTCGTTATTTTGGTTATTTTGATTATTATTGTTGTTATTATTATTTTGATTTTGTTTGTTATTCTTATTTGACATGAAAAGCACCTCCAATCAAGTTCTAAAAATATTATGAACAAAAAAACAAAAAATATTCCATAAAAATTGTAATTTATAAAAAAAAGATATATAATGTAACAAAAATATAAATAAGACATACAATAAAACAAGATGTGTCCCAAAAAGGATAAAAACATCCATGTTGGACAAAGCAATAGAAATAACCAAGATTTGGCAGACAAAATTTTTGAAAAAAATTTTGGATGACGATGAACGA
>CAPNAQ010000067.1 GCA_948663505.1 uncultured Clostridia bacterium
TTAATATATCTTTATCTTTTTTACTACTTCTATAACCTTTTAGCAAATCTTTCAAAGAATTCCTTTCTATATTGATATAACTTTGATGTTTATCTGAATAATAAAAATATGTTGGTTTTGTATATAGATTTATACCTATTAATAAAATTATATCAATTTTTTCTCCTTCTTCTTTTATATATTCAAAGGTTTCAAAGTTTCTTTTGTCAAATTTATCTAATGCAGAACATTTAAATAATGCTTGATAAAATCTTCTCTTCTCAAATGTACCAGCTGAACTGTCTCTAAACTTTATATATTCATTTAAAAACATTATTTTATATCTCAAAATTTGATCTCGTGACATATTTTTTGTATTTAAATTTTTTGATTCCAAAAAATTTTTAAAATTATTTGTATTTTTTACTTCATCTTTTAATAATTCTAATACTATATCACTATATTCTTGTTTTATTAATCCGATTTTTTTATCTATTTCAAATAATTTTTCTGGTAAAATTTCCTTTACATTTTTTGCTTCATCATATTCATTTTTAATATTTCCAAAATAAACTGTCTTTAATCCATATTTACAATTTTCTATGTCTCCAACTATATTTGTAAAATATTCATTACCATTTTCATCATAAAATAAACATGCTACATCATCTACATCAATAATTCTTCTGTTTTTATTCTTTTTATATATTTTTTTGCATTTTATATTTTTTCTATTCATTAACTGTTCAAACAATACATTAGCAGTTCTACAAACAATCCTTGGATCTATATCTTCATCTATAGATACTTTTTTATAATATATTTGTTCTAGAAGTCTTTGATTTGTACTATATGAAAATCTATCATCATATCTAATTTCTTTACCAATTTTAACATATATATACCTAGCTTTTTCTATTATACTCCAGTTATCATCTATATCTGACAAAATTTTATTTAAAATCATTATTCTTCCTCCAGTAACTATTTTACCACAATTATGTAAATTTGTAAATTTAAAATAAATAAAACTTTTCTGTTCCTTTTTATATAGACAATTTAGAACCTATTTTCTATAAAATTAAATTTAGTATATTGTAAATACCTGTTGTACACATACATAATACAATTCCGCAAATAGTTGGTAATATAAATGAAAGTACAGTCCATTTTATACTTTTAGTTTCTTTTTTTATTGTTAGTAATGTAGTAGCACAAGGAAAATGTAAGATAGTAAATAACATTACATTTATTGCTGTTAATATATTCCATCCATTTTGTATTAAGATTTGGCCTATTTGCATAGTATCTTCCATGTTAACTAATGTTCCTCCTTTTAAATAACACATTAAAATTATTGGCAATACTATTTCATTTGCAGGGATTCCTAATATAAAAGCTGTTAATATATATCCATCTAATCCCATTAATTTGGCAAATGGATCTAAAAAGCTTGCTATTATTGTTAATAAACTCTGGCCACTAACTCCTATATTAGCTAATATCCATATAACTATTCCTGCTGGTAATGCAACTACAATTGCTCTTCCTAATACTGCTAATGTTCTATCAAATATTGATCTAACTAATATTTTTCCAAATTGCGGTTTTCTGTATGGTGGTAATTCTAATATCATTGATGATGGCATTCCTTTTAGTACTGTTTTTGATAATATCTTTGATATTATTAATGTCAAAATTATTCCTAATATTATTACTAATATTACTGCTATTGTTGATATTATTGATGATAATAGTCCATTTCCTCCAGCATATGCTCCTGCTATAAATATTGTTGCTATTGCTATTAATAATGGAAATCTTCCATTACATGGTACAAAATTATTTGTTAATATTGCAATTATCCTTTCTCTTGGAGAATCTATTATTCTACATCCTGTTACTCCACACGCATTACAACCAAATCCCATGCACATGGTAGTGACAAGATGGTTGTTTTGGAAAGTGTTGATAAATGTGGAGTTATGAGATTTACTAATGTGAGAATTGGTGTGTATTTTAGATTATGAAATTATCCTTATGCAATTAATACGAGTAATTTGAAAAGGAGAATTTGATTATGGAAGTTGAAAAAAATGTATTGGAGAAATGGTTGGAATTTAGAGAAGAAGAACTAGAGTGTGGACTAAGTAAGGAAGATAAAAAGCATATGTACGACTTTGAGAAATATGCAGATATGGTTTTGAACTGTGTTGATGGAGAAATGTATAATTTTGCTAAAAAAGAATTGGACAAGTTAGAAAGTGATGTACTAGATAGTATGGTACATTTTAATAGAAAGTACTATATGGCAGGATTTAATGGTGCATTTGAGATAATATTGAAGATGTAAAAGTATAAGAAGGTGAAGAAATTTGCCTTCTTTTTGTATACGAGTGGAAGCAAATAGAAAAAATAAGACAATATTCGACAAAATAAACCTCTTCCAAAATTTGACAAAATATGATATGATAAAAAATATTAATATTTGGGAGAGAAAATGGAAGAAGATATTTATAACGAAAAATTTCTTACCAAAGAAAACTTTATATTAGCATACAAAAGAATTCAAACTGTAAAGAAAAATTTTTATAAAGAAATATATTATAATGATACTAACATTTTTGGATTTAATCTAGAAAGTAATATAGAAGTATTGATTCATAAAATCAAAGAAGGAATATATGAACCCAAGAAAACAAATATATATTATGTGCCTAAAAAGAAGAATCTTGCACGACCAATTTCTGTATTATCTTTTATAGATTTGCTTGTGTATCAAGCAATAATAAACATTATAGCTCAAATTATGTATGAAAAATTATATCCATTATATGATGTAGTACTATTTGGCAATCAACTGAATAAACCAACTAAAGAAAATGAAATATTTTTTTATAAAAAGTGGGATAAACAGTGGAAAAAATATAAGGGGTCAATAGAGAAAAATTATAATGCAGGATATGAGTATACAGTTGATTTTGATATAGCCTCATATTATGACATGATTGACCATAAAATTTTAAAAAGGAATTTAGAAGAATATGATATTCCTAATAACATTATTGAATTATTAATGAAATGTCTTGAGAAGTGGACCACTTATACCAATAGTGATGTAGAATATATAAAAGGCAGAGGAATACCACAAGGACCAAATTGTTCGGGAATTTTAGGTGAAATATATCTATTATCTATTGATCATAGAATTATGAAGACAAAATTAATAGATATTAAATATTGCAGATATGTAGATGACATGAGAATTATGGCAAAATCAGAGTTAGAAGGAAGAAAGGCAATAGCATATTTAGATATATTATGTAGAGATATAGGATTAATTCCTCAAAATGAAAAAATAGGAATTACTAAAATAGTAGATATAAAAAAAGAGTTATACAAATTTGATTCAAAATTTTCTGAAATAAATAGAGAATATAAAACTAGAGGAGATTTAAATAAAAAAACAAATAAAAAATTAAAGAAACAATTTCTAAATTGTTTTGATTCCGATAATGAAAATTATTTAAACAAAACACTAATTAAGTTTAGCTTGTTTAAGCTAAATAAGGATGAAGACATCTTACAATGTATTTTAAAAAATATCAATGACTTATATCTTAATTTTGAAGCAGTAGCATTTTATATAAATAAATATTACAAAGAAACTGATGTTTTTGATGATACATTAGAAAAATTATTAAATGAAGATATTATACTTTTTAATTATATTATTTCCATAATATTTAAAAACTTTAGCACTATGGAATACGATGAGAAAATATTTAATAGATTTTGGAAGAAAAACGAAAGACACTGGATTGTAAAATATTATTTAATAGATTGGTTAAAGAATAATAATCAAAGTGAATTATTACTACAATTAGAAGAAAATAATTACTTTATATCTAGAAAGTTGAATGAAACAAAATTAAATATACTTTCAACACTTTCAGGAAAAAGACAGTTAATTGAAAAAATGATTAATAGCAATGACGATATGATAGGATTGCAAGCGGAAAATTACATTTTTACGCTTAACTTATTAGGGAATAGCCTTGATTTTGAAGAAGAAATAAATAAGTCGTCTAATGAATATTTGAAAAACATTTATGAGAAAGTACCAAAAGATTATATTAACTACCATTTAAATAATACATTTAGAATAGAAAATTCAGAATTGTTTTTCAATAAATCAATATGGAAAAAAGAAGAATATAAAGAGTTAAAAGATAATTTTCAAAGATTTATAAGATATATGAATTCTGATGCTGGTGTTTCAGTGATGAATTTAGACTTAATAAATGAACAAATAACAAGAAAGATAATAGAAGTTAAATATCTAGAAACTATAAGCGAAGAGTTGGACTATGGTTCATTTCTACCTAAAATAGAAGAAGATTTTCCAAATGTGTACCTATTTTTTTATAAGATACACAAGAGCAGATGTCAAGGAGCAGATGCACATTTATATGATGACTTTGGAAATATAAGAGTTAGAATTAAACCACAAGTATATAAAAAAATTATAGATAATTATTTGGAGGCTGCATATGAAGAGATTATTAATAATTATGAAAAATAAAAGGTATTTTATAAAATGACCTTGAAATTTTGTATTTGACAAATCCAAAAGAATATGCTATTATTTAATTACAAAATAAATGAACTTTGAATATCGCAGTTATTCAAGATTAGTCGTACGTGTACCCGTGAATGCACGTACTTTTTTTATACAAAAAATAGAGCAGACCGTGAAATCTACTCTATCGACTAATTATTACTGCTTATCAGTCTTAACTTCTTTGTCATCTGAAATTTGTTTGTGTTGCTCTAATTGTTGCTGTAGCATAATGTTCTTTTCTTTTTCTAGTATGTACTTATCAACAAAATGCAGAATCAAATCACAGTTATTCAATTTTAGTCCCCCTTTCCGCCCTTTAGAAAGGGCTAGCCTTTCTACTTACGTAAGGTTAATGATTATTCTATTATATTTTGTAAGTAAAATCAAGCATATTTCAAATTTTACACAAAAAAATGTTCTGTAATATTTTTGTTTCAAAACCAGTAATTATTTTACAACTATTCCAAGTTTTACAGTGCAAAAAAGTAGGGAAAAATGATGGTTTTTAGTAAGTATAAAATTCCATAGGTATAGAAATTAGAAAAATATAGAGTATCAATTGTTTCCAAATTTTCATTCCCTACTTTGACATGTCGAGGTATAGATTCACTATCGTAAGATAGGGAATCTATGCCTCTTAAAAATTTAGAAATAAATTTTTAAGATACAGTACAATTTTGTTTTAGCTTTATTTTTTTGTTAAGTTGTGATATGATAAGAAAAAATTTGGAGGTATTAGTTATGAAAATTACAAAATTTCCACAATCATGTTTATTAGTCGAAACAAAAGGAAAAAAGATATTAGTCGATCCAGGAACATTAAAATATAAAGATGAGTATTTTGAAATATGGAATAAGGTAGATATTATTCTAATTACACATAAACATCCAGATCATTGTAATACAGAGGTTTTAGAAAAACTAAATACAAATATAAAAATATATTCAACAAAAGAAGTTTCGGAAGCAAATAAAACATTAGATATAAACATTGTAAAAGAAAATGATGTTATTGAATTAGATAGTATAAAAGTAGAAGTAGTACATGCAATACATGGATATCAACCATTATTAAAAGGTGAAAAAGAAGTCTATGAAAATGTTGGATATATTATAGATGACGGAAAAAATAGATTATATACAACTAGTGATACTATCTGTTTTAAAAACGAATACAAAGCAGATATCTTGTGTGTTCCAGTAACAGGACATGGACTAACAATGTCAGCATTTGAAGTTGCATTGTATGCAAAAGAAGTAGGAGCTGTTTTAACAATACCAATTCACATGGATAACCCAGCATTTCCACCAGACTATAATTTTATTAAAGAAATGTTTGAAAAGTATGAAGTGGAATATGAAATATTAGAAAATGATGAGACAATTGAAATAGAATAATTGAATGGAGAAAAAGTAAATGGAAGAAGAATACTTAGAATTTGCTAAAGATATAGCAAAAGAAGCAGGAAAAATAATGCTAAAATATTTTAATATGGATAATGGTGCAAGTTATAAAGGAGATAAAACAATTGTAACATTAGCAGATACAGAGATAAATTCATATTTGATTAAAAAGGTGAAAGAAAAATATCCAAACCATTCAGTAGATGGTGAAGAAGAACAATTTGGAAAAAGCGACTATGTATGGGTTTGTGATCCAGTTGATGGGACTGCAATGTATGCGAGACATATTCCAGTTGCAGTATTTTCACTTGCATTAGTAATTAAAGGAGAATCAAAAGTCGGAATAGTTTTTGACCCATTTACCAATAACTTATATACAGCAATAAAAGGAAAGGGTGCATACAAAAATAGTGAAAAAATAACTGTAAATGATTATGAATTAAATGATATGAAAACAGTATGTCATTATGATTTATGGCCTGAAGCAGACTATAACATATCTACAGTAATCCAAGAATTAGGAAAGAAAACATATTTTATTGGATTAGGAAGTATAATAAGAGCATGTATGTGCGTTGCAACTCGGAGATTTTAGTCTTGCTATTTTTCCAGGAACAAAGCATAAAAATTGTGATATTGCAGCAGTTAAAGTTATTGTAGAAGAAGCAGGAGGAAAAGTTACCGATTTATTTGGAAATGGGCAAAGATATGACGAAAGTATAAATGGAGCAATAATTAGTAATGGAAAAGTGCATGATGAAGTGATTAAAACTATAAAGAGTTGTTTATAAAAAAAATTTTATAGTACAAAACAGACAAACTTGTTCTGTTTCAATGTTTTACAGATATAAGTGTTATATTTTTGCATGTTGAGGTAAAGGGTGCGGTACCGAAAGGTATCGTATTCTTTGTCTCTTTAAAAAGTTTCTTTAGAAATTTTTAAATATGGGGAGAATTTTACTAAGTAAATCGCTGTATATATAATAGAGGGGTTATTGTAATAGTACAAGGTCTTTCTTAATAAATATATAGAGGTGAGACTTGGTGGAAGATAGATATATGAAACTTAAATTTGAAAGAGTTATTAACAGAATATTATATGTAGAAGGTGTAATTGATGAAAAAAAGTATAAAAGAGTATCAAAAAAGCTTGATAAATTGCTATTTAAAGAAAGTAAGAAAAATTTTACTTCAACCTTGACTTAATTTAACTTATTCTAATACAATTTATAAAGTATTAATTGTATAAGAGGAAGGAGGTATATTTGACAGTATACGAAATGAAACAAGCATTTTTGCTTGGAAAGACAATATTTGATTTACCTTTAAAAGTAAGTTATTATGCTAGAGTCTCTACAGATAAGGAAGAACAAATAAATTCTTTGGAGAATCAAGTTAATTTTTTTGAGGATTACATTAAGAAAAACAGCAACTGGACTTTTATTTGGCGGCTATGTAGATGAAGGAATTAGTGGAACGACTTCTAGGAAACGTGAGAACTTTATGAGAATGATTGAAGATGGAAGTAACAAAAAATTTGATTTGCTAATTACAAAAGAAGTTTCAAGGTTTTCTCGTGATACAATTGATAGCTTGCTTTATACTAGAAAGCTACTAGAATATGATGTTTGCGTGTATTTCTTATCAGATAATATTATAACAGCATCTTCTGATGGAGAATTAAGGCTTACTATTATGTCTAGCATGGCACAAGATGAAGTTCGTAAAATTTCCGAAAGAACAAAGTTTGGTTTTAAAAGAGCATTAGAAAAAGGCACTGTTCTTGGTACAGATAATATTTGGGGTTATAAAAAGAATAAAGGCAAACTTGTGATAGACGAAGAAGAGGCACCTTGCATTAGAGAAATATTTGATGTTTATGCGAATGATAGTAAAGTTGGATTAAAGAAATTGTCTACTATCTTAAAAGCTAAAGGTTATAGTAATCACAATGGAAATTCAATTCATCCAAATACATTAAAGCGAATTATACAAAACCCTAAATACAAAGGCTATTATACAGGAGGATTATCCACAGTTGTGGATTATCGAAGCAAGAAAAGGAACTTTAATGACCAGGCAGAATGGAAAGTATATAAAGATTATGAAAAAGTTCCCCCTATTGTATCAGAAGAATTATGGGAAAAGGCGAATCAAAAATTATTAGCTAGAAGTAAGAAAGCAGCAATGTACCAGAAACATCAAACTTTGTATGCTTTATCTGGAAAGTTATATTGTGATAAGCACAAATGTGGATTTGTTAGAAAAATTAGACACTATAAAAATAAAGATAATGTGATTTATTGGTATTGTGCTGATTTTCATAAGAGTGGAAAAAAGAATTGTATTCCTGCTTGTTTTAAGGAACAAGATTTATATGACATTTTACTTGCTATCTTTAAAAGCTATGAAGTTTACAAAGAAGAAATTTGTGAGGAATTACTTTCTTTTTATAAAGAACTTTCCAAAGAAGAGGAAAATATAGAACAAGAAGCAAAATTACAAAATGAATTAGAGGTACTTGCAAGGAAAAAAGATAAATTATTAGATTTAGCATTAGATGGACTTTTAAGCAAGGAAGATTTAAGTGATAAGAAAATAATCCTTGAAACAGAAATTAGCAAAATACAAGCAAAATTAAAAGAATTAGAGGGTAAAAAGAAAAAGCCAGAGGAAGAAAAAGAGCAGGATACAAAATTAAAGGAAAACATATTAAAACAATTAGTGATAACGAAAGATAATTTAGAAAACTACATAGAAGAATTATTAGACAAAATCATAGTGGTAGAAAAAGAAAGTGAAGTAGAGTTAAAAATTATACTTGCAGGGGGTAAAATAATTACATATGGTAGTGTCAATAAACTCAGGCAAATCAGTCAGTTAGGGCATTTAAGAGTGGCTGATTTTTAAAATCTCCCACTTTGTCACTCCCATGCACATAGTTATCATTTGTTTACCACTGCAACAAGCTTTCTTAAAAAAGCCATCCATATTAAAAGCAATTCTAGGAAGATATCCCAAATCCTCAAGTACAGTAAATAATGGAAAAAAGATTGCCATTGGGGGAAGCATAACAGAAATAATCCAAGTCAAAGTTTGAAATCCCCCATTTATTAGCAAATCTGATAGCCATTTTGGACAATTAATATAATCTGCAAATATAATTAATTTATCCTGAATCCATCCAAACATATTAAAAAGTAAATCTGAAGGATAATTAGCACCAATTATAGTAATCCAAAAAATCATTCCTAAAAAAAATATCATTATTGGGATTCCAAATTTTTTAGAAGTTAAAATTTTATCTATTCTTTTATCTCTTTCTTTATAATTTTTATCTTCAAAAGTACATACCTCTTTAGAAACTTCTTCTGCTTTTTTCATTATATTTGAAACTATTTTATCTTTAAAA
>CAPNAQ010000068.1:0-3159 GCA_948663505.1 uncultured Clostridia bacterium
TCTATTTTATAATTAAAAAATATATATCTTTTTCTGTAATAGAATTATATCTAAATAGACAGAAACTTAAAAAGAAGATATTCTTGCTTTTTTATATTAAATATAGTAAGATATAAAAAAAGATTTAGAACGCAAAAAGTTAAAATTTTGATACATGATAAACAAAATGGAATGGGGTGAGAAGATAAGAATAAAGAAGCTACCTTGTGGTATAAGTAATTACGAAGAATTGGTAAGAGATAGATACTATTATGTAGACAAACAAAATATATATGGAAAAATTAGAAAATTTAGCAGAAAAAACGATAATGTTTTTAAGACCAAGAAAGTTAGGAAAGAACCTAACACCATTAAGAAACAGTTATCACATATTAAGATTCAACTTTTCAGGAATAGACACAGAAAATGAAGAAACAACAATGAGAGGGTTCAGAAAAGAAGTAGAATCATCAATAAAGTTATTTGATGAAAAATATGTAAAGCTATATTTTATTGTATAGTAATGAGCTAAAAATATACAATGTAAAATCAGAAATGGAAGTACAAAGAAAATATCCAGATATATTACTAGTACCAAGAGATGAAACAAAAGGATATAAAGCAATAATGGTAGAATTTAAATATGTAAAAAAGGGAGAAGACAGTAAACTAGAAGAAAAGCAAAAAGAAGTAAGAGAACAAATAGAAGAATATGCAATTTTTGAAGAAATAGAAAAACTAAGTAAATATACAATAGTAGTAATAAATGATAAATTGCATGTTAAAAATATGATTAATGTTTATAAAGTAAAATGAAATTATAAAAATTTATATGAGTGAGAGGGAGAAAGCAAATGATAAGAAATAAAGTAAATGAAAGCCTTGAAGTTGCTTACACAAGTAATTTAAACAAAAATAAAGGAATAACATTGATAGCACTTATAATTACTATAGTAATATTATTAATATTAGCAGGAATAGGAATACAATCATTAACACAAAATGGGTTATTTGACAGAGCAAAACAAGCAAAAACTGAAACAATGATAGGAAAATATAAAGAAGAAGTAAATATAATAATAATGCAAGCACAAACAGAAAAATATATAGATAATAAAGAAGAAGCATTAATAAACATAGTTGATAGAAAAATAGAAGAGCAAAAATGGTGTAGAACAATTGAAAGATACAGTAAAGTAGGAGAAAAGATTTCAAGTACATTAGAAGGAGAAAAATCAAGTGCAGGGGATAAGATAGTAGAAATAGCAGAATTAATAGTAACAACAACAGATAATTATGAAATAGGTATAAAAGCATTAGGAGAAAAAGTAGAGATAGAATATGTAGTATATGGAAAAATGAAAAGATATACAATAACATATAATGCAAATGATGGAACAGGAAGTACAATAACCCAAAGTATAGCAGAAGGAAAGAAAGCAATATTAAAAGAAAATCCATTTACAAGAGAAAAATATACATTTGTAGGATGGATAGAAAGTGAAGAAAGTGAAACAATATATCAAAGTGGAGCAGAATATCCAGAAGAAGGGATAAAAGAAGATAAAACATTATATGCAAGATGGGAAAAAGACATAGTAAAAATAATATATAATGTAAATGATGGAACAGGAAATAAGCAAGAAGTAGAAGTAGGAAAAAATACAAGAGTACAATTAACAGGAAATGAAGTTACAAGACAAGATTACAGATTAATAGGTTGGGCAACAGAACCAGAAGGAAATATTGTATATGGAACTAATGATATAGTTGAAATTAACACAAGTGATGTTATATTATATGCAAAATGGGAAAAAATTATTTATCATTTGTGGGATACGTATAGTGTAAATGATCCATCTTATTATACTGAGAAATATTATGGAGAATCTAAGCCACAAGATGTTATATTGGGTGGAAGTCAATATATTTATCCAGAAATGTGGTTAGATACTAAAACTGGAGCGTGGAAAGGTGAAAGTAGCAAAGGTGTTCCTATAAATCAAGCATATAAATATGGTGGTTGTATTGGATGGTATTATACTGGAGACCAGACCCATGATAGTGGAAGATATAAACAATTATGGCAAGTGGTTGACAGTTCTGGTAGAATAACACCTTATAAATATGTATATAAAGTTGAACAACCTTTGAAAAGAGGAGATTCCCTAAATAAACAAGCAAAGAGTGAAAATAGAAATGCATATCCAGATGATGGAGCTTCAGGTTCTATATGGTATGTATATATTGGAACAAATGAATAAAAATATTTATATTGACTATAACTTTTATGAGATTTAAAAAGGAGTGGATAGTGAAAGAAGAAATAAAGAAAAAATTATTTGAAATATCAGATACAAAATATAAAGAATTTCATAGTGGACTATGTCCAAGTACAGAAAACATCATAGGAGTAAGAGTGCCTATATTAAGAAATTATGCAAAAGAAATATTTAATAAATATAATTGGAAACAAATTATAGAAGAAATTGATGATGAATATTATGAAGAAATAATGCTAAAAGGAATGTTAATAGGATTAGCAAAAAAAGAAGATATCAACATAATTTTAAAATATGTGGAAAATTATGTGCCAAAAATTGATAATTGGGCAATTTGTGATGTATTTTGTGCAGGACTTAAAATAACTAACAGATATAAAGAAGAAGTATGGAACTTTATACAAAAATATTTAAAATCCAATAAAGAATTTGAAATAAGATTTGCTGTTGTAATGATTCTAGATTTTTTTGTAGAACCTAAATATTTGCAAAATAATTTTGAAATCTTTAATAATATAAAAAATGATGGGTATTATGCTAAAATGGCAGTTGCCTGGGCTATTTCTGTATGTTTAATAAAGTTTTATGATGAAACAATTAAATACTTAGAAGCTTCAAAATTAGATAATTGGACATACAATAAGGCTATTCAGAAGGCAATAGAGTCTTATAGAATATCTAATGAAAAAAAAGAATATCTAAGAAAAATTAAGAGATGAAGAATAACATATTAATTTTATAAAAAACATTTAAGTTTTGGCTTCTGCAAAAAATATACTATTTAGAAAAAACATATATATTTAAAAGTTCATTTCTCCAAGGCGTTTAAGATACGGAGTATTCATATTTTATATACACACTATAATTGGTTAAAGTGAATAACGACTCACTGTCGAAC
>CAPNAQ010000068.1:3169-9410 GCA_948663505.1 uncultured Clostridia bacterium
TTTGAAATATATATCTTTTTTCTATAATCAAATTTTAAAAATAAAAAACTGAAACTAAAAAAACAAACTTGCTTTTTTATATTTAGTAATGTAAAATATTAACGTAAAGAAAAATTTTAGATGACAATAAATAAACGAAGTAAGTGAAGGGAAATAAAAATGGATAGAGAGAAACAAAAAAGAATAAGAAGATCAAAAGAAAAAAAAGAAGGAAACAAGAAAAACAAAAAAATAAAAGCAATAATGGTAATAATGGCAGTAATAGTAATGGGAATAATAGGATATATAGCAAACGACTATATAATATTAGACAAAAATAAAAACATAAATTTAGTAATAAATAATAGAAATGTAACATTAAACTTAAAAAAACCAATAATGATAGAAAAAGAAGAAATATACATATCAAAACAAGACATAGGAAACTTCTTTGACAAATACATATATGAAGAAAAGCAAAATAACCAAATAGTTACAACATATGATTCAAAAATAGCAGAACTAAGTTTAGAAAACAACAAAATAAGGATAAATGGTACAAATAAAGATACATATGCACATGCTATAAAAAGAGAAGACACAATATATATACCAATACAAGAAATGCAAGAAATATATGGAATAGAAATTGAATATAAAGCAGAAGCAAAAGTAGTAGCAATTGACTCAATTGCTAGAGAACAGAAAAAGGCAATAATAGCAAAAGATGTTGCAGTAAAATCATCAACAAGAATAATTGCAAAAACGATAGATAGAGTAAAAAAAGGAAGTTATGTAATAGTAATTTCAGATGAAAATGGATATGCAAAAATAAGAACTGAAAGTGGAAAAATTGGATATGTAAAATCAAATAAAATAGCAAATACAGTAGTAGTAAGAGAATCAATAGAAAAAGAAGAACAAAATAAAGAAAAAATAAATTTAGTATGGGATTATTTTTCTACATATGCAAAAGCACCAAATAGAACAGGAGAAAAAATGGAGGGAGTAAATGTTGTATCACCAGCATTTTTCCATTTAGATTCAAATGGAGAACTTCAAGAGAATGTAGGAGATAAAGGACAAGCTTACATAGAGTGGGCACATAGTAATGGATATAAAGTATGGCCAATGGTGCAAAATGCAGGGGAAGGAATGCTTACAGTAACGTCTGAAATAATGAATGATTATAATAAAAGACAAAAATTAATTGAAGAGATTTTTGCAGTATGTGTTAAATATAAATTAGATGGAATTAATATAGATTTTGAAAATATGAAACAAGAAGATAAAAATTTATTTTCAAGATTTATAATTGAATTAACACCAAGATTAAAATCTATAGGATTAAATGTATCTGTTGATGTAACAGCACCTGATGGATCTGAAACATGGTCATTATGTTTCGACAGGCATGTAATAGGAGATGTTGCAGACTATATAGTATTTATGGCATATGACCAATATGGAGCATCAAGTAACAAATCAGGAACAACAGCAGGGTATGATTGGGTAAAAGTAAGTCTTAAAAAATTTTTAGATACAGAAGAGATAAAAAGCGAAAAAATAATACTTGCAATTCCATTATATACAAGATTATGGACAGAAAACATTAATGGAGAGATTGTAAAACAAAGTCCTGTATCAATAAAAAGTATTGAAAAAGTTATTCCAAAAGATTTAGGAAAAAAATGGGATGATAATTTAAGACAATATTATGTAGAATATACAGAAGGTTCAAATATAAAGAAAATGTGGATTGAAGATGAAAAATCTTTAAAAGAAAAAATATCTTTAGTAACAGAATATAATCTAGGTGGTGTTGCATCTTGGGCTAAAGATATGGAAACTGAAAATTTTTGGAGTTTTTTGCAGAAATGCTTGACTTTAAAGTAATATAAAAGATATAATTATATAAATCACATTTGGAGGTATTTTATACATATGCAAAAGGATAACATATATTTTACAACAGATAAATACATGAAATTAACAGATGAGCAAATAATATCACAAATAAAAAGTGGAGATGAAGAAGCTGTTATATATATGTTTGAAAAATATAAAGATTTAGTTAATTCAAAAGTTGGAAAATATTTTATAATTGGAGCAGAAAAAGAAGACATTATCCAAGAAGGAATGATTGGTTTATATAAAGCAATAAAAGGATTTGATAAAAATAAAGATAATACTTTTAAAACATTTGCAAATATATGTATAGAAAGACAACTTATTACTGCAATTAAATCTTCAAATAGACAAAAACATATGCCTTTAAATTCATATTTATCACTAAATACTACAGCATATGAAAATAATGAGGATACAGAATTATTAGAAACATTTGAGGTTGATTCTATAGAAGATCCTTTAGAAACTATTATGAAAAAAGAATATTATGAAGAAGTTCAGAATATAATGCATAAATCATTAAGTGAGTTTGAGGAAAAGGTTCTAGCAAGATTTATACAGGGAGATAGTTATGAAATTATTGCTCAAAAACTGGACATGCCTGTGAAATCTATTGATAATGCAATTCAAAGAATAAGAAAAAAGGCAATAAAAAATATATATTAAGGTAAAGAGTATGATTATTTTGAATGACTTTTTGAACATTTATTTTTAATCATACTCTTTTTCATGCTTCCATAGCTCAGTTGGTAGAGTGCAGCCTTGGTAAGGCTGAGGTCACGGGTTCAATTCCCGTTGGAAGCTCCAACGAAAAAATCAGTAAATGCGCCTAAAATCAACATATTTACTGATTTTTAATTTTAATTTTATTTTTCTGTTATTTCTATTTTTTATACTTTTTTCTATGTAGTAAGATGTCAAAATGATGTCAAAATTTTATTAGATATATAATCATTTATTAGTTCATTTGCATTTTCTCTTTCTTCATCTAAATGAGCATATATGTCATATACCATTTTAGCAGAAGAATGTCCCATTAATTCTTGAGCTTTTTTTATTTTTATTCCTGCATAATATAACATAGTACAATAAGAATGCCTTAGTCTATAGTATGAAAAACATACTTTTTCTTTATCATTTTCAATATTTTTATTTAATTCATTTAAGAACGAGTTTAAATGGGTTTTTAGAGCTTGTTTTGTCAACATAGAATACTTATCTGTTTCTTTAGTAAAAAGGTATGCAATTTGATTTTTGTGCCTATAATTTACCTCATATTTTAAACTATCAATAAGAAAGTTGGGGATAGGAATTTTTCTATTTTTTAAGTTTTTGGTTGGTTTTACATTAGGCTGATTTTTGGCTAATGAAACAGCTTTATTAATAATAAGTAAATTATTATTAAAATCAATATCATCTAAGGTTAGTGCAACTGCTTCCTCTGGTCTAATTCCACAATACCTCAAAATTAAAATAAATAATCCATATTTATGATGTTTTGCTAATTCTGTGACTTTTTTATCTTCTTGTAATGTTAATGGCTGTCGCTCATTTTTAGGAAATTTAATTGATTTTATACCATTTGCTACATTTTTTGAAATGACATCATTATTGACAGCGTCTTCTAATATTCTTTTGCATTCTGCAATTGTTCTGTTGGTTATATCAGTATAACCTTCCTTAACCATATTAGTTGATATTTCTTGAATATGATATCTTTTTAAATCTTTTAATTTAACATTACCAATATAATTATATAGATGTCTTAATCTGTTTTTTACACTAGCTTGAGTTGCTAATTCTTTTGTAGATATATTTATTTCAAACCATTTTTCTGCATATTGTTTAAATGTTATATTTTCAAATGAAGATACAAAACCGTTTATATTTTTATATTTTAATTCTGTTAGTTTTTTATCTAATTCATCAGATGAATTTGCATATAAAAATTTTCTTTTTCCATTTATTGTGACTGATGTTTGAAATCTTCCATCAGCTCTTTTAGTGTATCCTTTTTTTGACATATAAAACCTCCGTTTGCTTATATTGTTTAAAAATTAAATGATATCTTCAAGCATTTCTTCATTTGTAAATAATTGTCCATTATTTTTATAGTAATTATAAGCAAATTCAACCATATTAGGTTGTACTTGCAATTCTTCTGCTATATCTAATAAATTACATATACCATTTTTAAAACAGTTTAAAATTGAATTTAAAGGCACACACACAAGTGATTTCCATTTTAAAGCTTTATATTCTTGTCTATTTATTTCTGCTTGAGAGGAAGAAATAGAGTAATAAGCAGAGTAATAATAATGACCTAATTCCTCAGCAAGTAAACATTTTTCTTCTGTGTATGAAGTGATTTTTGAATAATCCATAAAAATACAATAGCTATTATAAACAATCCTTGATTTTACTTTTTTCATTTTATAATTAATAAGAGATATTTTCTCTTTGCTACTTATATTTTCTAAATCAATCAATTCCATTATTTTTTACCTTTCATTTTTTTAATAAAATCAATTTGCCTTTGCAATTCTAATAATTCCTCTTCATCAAGTCCATTAATATCAAGTCCGCCTGCATTTGCAAATTTAACTTGTTTTAGTTCTTCTATATTTCTTATGTCTGTTTTTCCAAGTAAATAGTCTATTGAAACATTAAAATAATCAGAAAGCTTTGCTAAAGTTTCTGTTCCCATATCTCTTTCGCCTGTTTCATAAAAACCAACAGTTCTTTCTCCTTTATTAATGATTCTTGCAATATCAGATTGGAGTAATCCTTTTTCTATTCGTAATTCTTTTAATCTATTCATATAAATATTTCCCTTTCAAAGATATAATTATATTATATAACAAATTGTACGATATGTAAAGCAAGAAAGAACAAATTGTACAAAAATTTTCCTTAGAGTAATAAAGGTTTCATAAATTTATAAAAAAATTTTTTTAAAAAGTATTGACAAAGAACATATTGTACTATATAATGCAGATAACAAAACGAACAATAAGTACGCAGGAGGTGAGAAAATGAAAGAAGTAACATTTAAAGAGTTACGCCTAAAAAACAAATTAACACAAGAACAGCTTGCTGAAAAATCAGGTTTTTCTAAAGACTATATTTCTATGATAGAAAGAGGCGAAAGAACACCAAGTGACAAAGCTAAAGCAATATTTGCAGAAATATTCAAAGTACCTATTGTACAAATTTTTTTAGCAATTCAACGTACAATAAGTACTACAAGAAAAGAAACAGAATAAAGATATTACTAACTTAAAGACAAAAATTTAAAAAACTACTTGACAAATAAAAACTAACGTTTTTATTCAAATAAAAAATCAAAGTATAAAATTACAATAAATCGACAAAAGTCGACAGAACAGAAAGGAGGAAAAAGATGCCAGCAAGTATTTTAACAAAAAGAAAAAAGTTTATAAAAGTAAAAGACTTTGCAGAACAATTTGATATGAGTGATAAAACTGTATATCAAATGATAAAAAATCCAATATTTAAAGAAGCAGTAAAAAAGATAGGGAATAAAGGTATAAGACTTGATGAAGACAAAATGTTAGAAATAATGGAACAGTATTATGGTTAAAAATTGTGCTTTATATATATATACTTCAACAAAAATAAGGAAGGAGGAAAAGTATGAAAATAGAATGCACAGTAGAAGAATTAAAAGAATTACTAAAAAAAGAAACACCTTTAGAATGTAGCTCAAAAGATGTTCCAATAGATATTCTATTATGTGGAAAGAAAATTAATTAGGAAAGGCTATGTTTATTTGTTTTAAAACTTGAGGATATAGTTCTACGTATTTATTTATTGCATCAAATTCAAAGCGACCATTTTCAGAAGGTTTTTGAAAATCATAATACATTTTTATATAAAACATAGTTAAATCATGAGCACGTTGCTCATTAGACATAACAATCACCACCTTTCAACAGAATTATAACATAGGTGGAAATAAATGTAAAAAGGAGGAAAACAAATGAAAAGGACATGGAAAAATTTTAGAATAGACAAAAACAAAGTTTATATGAGGATAGGACAAGCAGTGGTATATGGAACGATGAATATATTGCTAGGAATTGGCGGATATATGATGTTTATAAGTGGAATGACATATTAGGAGGTGAGGAAAATGAGTTACATATTTGCTATTTTAATATGGATGTTATTAATACCAATATTTTTAATAGACAATATAAAAATAAAATTTGTAATATACGTAATACAAATAATTTTATTAATAGAACAATGTATATACATATATTTTAAATTTAAAAAATAATAAAGGAGGTAAAAAAATGTTAATAGATAAAAATTATAAAAATAT
>CAPNAQ010000069.1 GCA_948663505.1 uncultured Clostridia bacterium
TTTTCCATTTTTCGATACTAAACTCTTAAATTGATTTGTGCTAAATCCTAATAGTTCATTTGCAAAATGGTCATATTCATCTATTATTACATATATTTTTTCGTTTTCCTTTTGTATTTGAAATGCCTTAAATATCTTATCTAATATATTTTCTACTGACTCTTCTTTGTTTGTACGAAATTCTATTTTATATTTTTTTGCAAATAATTCTATTGATGCTATTACCTTATCTTTAAATCCTTTCATTGTTGTTTCTTCATTTTCTGTGTTTATTCCTGAAAAGTTGAATCTTAATATGTGATAACTGTTTCTTAATGGTGTTGGGTTCTTTCCTATATATGTTTCTCTATATAATTCTTCAAATTTTTCTTTTTTATGTATGTCATAATAGTTTTCTATTACACTTGTAAATAATGTTTTTCCAAATTTTCTCGGTCTTAAAAACATTATATTTGATTCTGCTAAATTCTCTAGCATTTCTATATATTCTGTTTTATCTACATAATAATAGTTATTTTCTACTATCTTCTCATAATTACTTATTCCATAAGGTAGCTTTTTCATTTTTTACCTCCATTTCCTCTTTGTGGTTACATTCTATAATATAAAATTAAAAAAAGCAAGAAAATTTAAAAACTACCCTGAAAATTACCTTCCTTAAAACATATCAAAATATATTTTAAGGAAAATAATTCACAGGATAGTTTGCTTCTATGAATTCATATATTTATATTTTCATAATTATTTTTTATTTACTAAATCTTTTAATGCTTTACCAGCTTTGAATACTGGAGCTTTTGATGCAGGTATTTTGATTTCTTCTTTAGTTTGTGGATTTCTACCTTTTCTAGCAGCTCTTTTTCTAACTTCGAAAGAACCAAATCCTACTAATTGAACTTTGTCACCTTTAACTAATGCTTCAGTTACTACTTCTACAAAAGCGTTTACTGATGCTTCAGCAGCTTTTTTTGTGTCTCCTGTTTTTGCAGCTATTGCTGCGATTAATTCAGCTTTGTTCATTTAAATTACCTCCTATTAAGATATAAATATTTATGTACTTTTATCGCCTGAACTAAGCAATAACTGTACTTCCTATTATTTCTATTCGCCAACTTTCGATAAAATCCTTCTTTTTTTCTAATAAATTTTTAATTTTTCCAAAACTTTAACAAATTTATTACCTGCTGGCAACATTTCTAATTCATCTTTAGTAAATATTTTCAATGCTAATACAGATAATACAAATATTACAACTGCAACAAGTATTGCTATTATTGTTGCCAATCTTTCAACAATTATTCTTTTTAAAACTAAATATATAAAATATGAACAAATAGACATCATTATTGTTGCCAAAACTGGTTTTATAACAAATTTTGAAAATGTAAGATTTAATTTTATATGTTTGCGTAATAATGTAAATGCAATTAAAAACGCAACAACATGACAAGCAACAGAACCTATTGCAGCCCCATAAATTCCTATTTCAGGAATTGGAATCAATGTTATGTTTAAAATAAATTTTACAAAAACTCCACATGCCAAAGAAAGTGTAGGAATCATCAATTTGCCATATCCTTGTAAAACTCCATTTATTGTTTGATCTAAAATTGTAAATATTATCGTTAATGAGCTTATTTGTAAAATTAATGCTCCATCATTTGCATTTGGAAATAATAAATTTAGTATTGGTCCGAGCAAATATAAACATTCCAACTGTACAAGGCAATCCGATTAACATCGATACAAGTAATGAAAATGATGTTTTTTGTGTTATTGTTTTTTTATCTTTTCTTGCCTTTGCTGCAGAAATTGCAGGTACTAGAGCTGTAGCAAATGCTACATTTATTGCTAATGGTAAACTTGTTAAAGTATCAACTTTTCCTCCTAAAATTCCATATAATGATGTTGCCATATCTTCAGACATAAAGTTTTTTAAATTTCTTACAACTGTAAATGAATCTATGTTTTTGTTAATTGAAGACATAATTGCTGTTAATGTTATTGGTATTGATACTAATAATATCTTTTTAACTATTTTTGATACACTTTGGTATTTATAATTAACTGTATTCTTAATCTCTGCTGCTATTTCTTTTCTTTCTGTTTTAAAGTATAAAAATAAATAGCTAAATCCCAAAAATGTTGCAAGTGTTGTGGCCAAATTTGCACCTGCTGCCATCCATTTTGTTGAAACATTTGATAATATTGCAACTATTTCAACTACAATTATAGTTAGTAATGTTTTAAAAACTTGTTCAAGTGATTGTGATTTTGCTCCTATACTTATTTTTTGTCTTCCATTAAAGTATCCTCTCATAACAGACGCAACTGTCACAAAAAATATTGCTGGTGATAATGCGACTAATGTCATTTCAGCTTCTGGTATTTGTAACCAATTATTTGCAATAACTTTAGCTCCAAAAAATAATAATAAACTTCCTATTAAACCAACTATTGCAAATGTTGCAAATGCTATTTTAAAAATTCTGTAGGCACCTTTATTATCTCCTACTGCAACTCTTTCAGATACTAATTTTGATATTGCACTTGGTAATCCTATTGATGATATTGTTAATAATAATGCATATATTTGATATCCACTTGCACATATTCCATTACCTTTATCCCCAAATCCTTCTCTATTTGTTAGATATAGTGTATATACTAATCCTAAAATTTTTATTAATATTTGTGAAAACATTAATGTTAACACACCTTGCATAAATCCTTCTTTGTTTTGCTTATTTTTTTTCATATGCTTAGGACTTCTTCTGCTTTTCTTTCTTATCATCTTTCCTCCTATGGTAAATGCCAGTAATCTGACATCTGAATTTCAAACTTTGACATCTAACTTTCTACTTACACTTGTAGCCTCTATAATATAATTAATATTTAAACTTGTGGTCTATTATACCATTTACATTTTGGATTTTTTATATTATTTTAATTATAATTTTTATTCATACTTTTATCAATAGTTTTCACAAATTTTCCAAAAATCATTGACAAATTAGGTTTTTTGTAATAAAATACTTTAGTAATTATGAAAATAAATTAGTTAGTGCAATTTAAATATAAAACTTCTCCCCGGTGGTTTTTATTTAAATTTCATATTAAGTTATTTCTAAATCTTTAATTTTTTAGAAATAACTTTTACAAAAATCTAAAGATTTTTGTATTGATTAAAAAAAATTAAATTTATAAAAATAGGAGGGTAATTATTACCATGAATAATACAACATATAGTCCAAAAAAAGACGAGATAGAAAGTAATTGGTATATAATTGATGCAGCAAATAAACCTTTAGGTAGAGTTGCAACTGAAGCTGCAAAATTATTAAGAGGAAAACATAAACCTACATATACACCTAATATAGATACAGGTGATCATGTTATAATTTTAAATGTAAAAGATGTTATTTTAACAGGAAATAAAATAAACCAAAAAATTTATAGACATCATTCAGGTTATATTGGTGGTATGAAAGAAGTACCAGCAAAAGTAATGTTAGAAAAAAATCCTGAAAAAGCTATGACATTAGCTGTTAAAGGAATGTTACCACATAATTCTTTAGGTAGAGCTCAATTAAAAAAATTGAGAGTTTATGCTGGTAACGAGCATGAAAATCAAGCACAAAAACCAAAAGTTTGGGAGGTAAATTAGAATGGCTAAATCAGAAAATATTGTTTACTGTGGTACTGGTAGAAGAAAATCTTCTATTGCTAGAGTAAGAATTGTTGAAGGAAATGGAAAAATAACTATTAATGGCAAAGATATAGATGAATTTTTCGGATTAGAAACTTTAAAAGTTATTGCAAGACAACCTCTTGCTGTTACAAATACTTCTGATAAATATGATGTTATTTGTTCTGTTAAAGGTGGAGGTTTTACAGGTCAAGCTGGTGCAATTAGACATGGTATTGCTAGAGCATTAAATGAGGCTAATAGTGAATTTAGACCTGCTCTTAAGTCAAATGGATTTTTAACTAGAGATTCTAGAATGAAAGAACGTAAAAAATATGGTCTTAAAAAATCTAGAAAAGCTCCTCAATTTAGTAAGAGATAAAAAAGTGCCCTTTTGGGCAAGATGTCAAAAACCTATATACAAAGCAGTAATCGAAATAGATTACTGCTTTTCTTGGTAACAAATCTGAAAAATTTTTAATTTTTCAGTAGTTTGTTTATGAAGTCTGCAGACTTTCCTATTATATAATAAAAATCTCCTAATTCACATATTAATTGAATTAGAAGATTTATATTAATAATTATTATTTTGTTGTTTTGCAGCTTTTCTAGCTTTTCTACAATCTGGACATCTTACTGGTTGATTTGTAAATCCTTTTTCAGCATAAAATTGTTGTTCTCCTGCTGTAAAAACAAATTCTGCACCACAATCTTTACATGTAAGAGTAATATCTTCATATGTTGTTGTTTCCATTTATATAAACCTCCTTCTTAAAATTGATCTGAATTAATTTTTTTACTTAACCAATCTATAGAAAAGAAGGTAAATATTCTAAAAAAAATTCATTTGGTTTCTTTATAAAACCATTATGACTATATCATATTTTAATACAAATTGCAAGTGATTTTTCCATTTAAATTCTCTCTATGTTACTTGTTAATAATTTTATTTTTCTAAAATTATAGTAACTGGTCCATCATTAATTAATTCCACTTTCATTTCAGCACCAAAAATACCCGTTTTTACATTATCAATTTTATTTTCACATTCATGTATAACATATTCATATAATTCTTTTGCAAAATCAGGTTTTGCAGCTTCTGTAAATGATGGTCTATTGCCACTAGAACAATCTGCATATAATGTAAATTGTGAAACTAGAAGCAATGATCCTTTTATATCTCTTAGTGATAAATTCATTTTACCTTTTTCATCCTCAAAAACACGTAGATTAATCAATTTTTTTATTAAATAATCTGCTATCTCTTTATTATCATTATGTGTTATACCAATTAAAACTAGAAATCCATTATCTATTTTTCCAACAATTTCATTATTTACCTTAACATTTGCTTTTCTTACTCTTTGAATTACGAATTTCATATTATAGCTTTCCTTTCATGCTTCGTATTTGTTATTATTTATTTATAACATATTTAAATTCTATATGCAATATTAAAAAGTTTTTTAAGTTTCAGTTTTTTGCAAAAATATATTGTTTGGAAAAAACCCAAACTTAAATAAAAAGGTTTAAGACAAAATAATCCTAAACCTTTATAAATAATACTATTCTTCTTCTAAATTCTTAATTTGAACTTTTCTATTTTCTTGTTTCCTTTGCATATTTCTTAATTGTTCATCACTTAGATCTTCACCATTTTTTGTAATATATCCAGATGTATTAATATACTTTTCAATAGTATTTTCTAATTGATTTTCTTTAGATTGATTTTCATTTATGCCCTTAATTTGATTTTTCAAATTGTGTATTTGTTGTTCCCTAACTTCCTGAATCTTTTTAGCATTTTCTTTATTATCAATATTGCCTATATTAGAATATTGTTCTAAATGTCTTTTAGTTCTAGTATGATTTTCAACAACATTAATTAAATTTTCTATCTGTCTTTCTTTTTTTTGTAAATTATCATTATCAAAAGTTTCCATTATAAACACCTCCAAAAATATTATAATAATATTATTTACTTTTTTTCGGTTTTTACAAAAGAAACTTCTGAAAAATTATTCAATAACTTCTAAAGCATCATTTTTATCCAATCCATTTAAATTATAGTAAGAGTTAGGAATATGCCCAACAATAACATTTTCAGCCAATAAAACCTGATTAGTAATATTTGTAGTAATACTTTCAAAAGGTGTCAAAATATTGATTTCGCATTTTACAAATAAATATACTCTATGTAAAGTTTGATTTATGCCCTGTGCTGAAAATTCACTTCTCAAGTCAGTTTCAACATTTCCAATAGTTGAAATTTTTAATTTAACCATTGGACCTCTACCTGCCAGCAACTTAAATCCTGTAAAACTTCCGAATAGCAATTTCTACATCTTCTCTACCTTGATTATCAATTTCTCTTTGGATTTTTACAGCAATATCTGAAATTATTTCATTTATAGGACTTACATTTGATTTTATCATTATAACATTACCACTATTATCTTTTTCAACAGAGAAAAGTTCTTCATAACTGTGTTCTCTCATTACAATAGTTGCCTGTTCATTAGAAATTATAGTAGCAAGCGACTTTGCTTTATCCATACATAAAGTATCAAATATTGGTAAAACTGCTTCAAGTATTGTCTTTGCTGTTACAATTGCAATTAACATTACTGTAAAAATTAATAACATTTTCTTTTTTTTTCTATTTTCTTTACTTTCAAATTTAGCTTGAAAAATAATAGGTAATCTGATTCTTGGTCTCGAATAAATCTTACTCATAACTATTTACTGAAGTTCTAACATAATTAGGTATGTATAATTTTTGTCCTGTATATATTAAGTCTCTATCTTCTATTCCATTTACTCTTGCAATTGCGTCAACTGTACTTCCAAATTGCTTAGCAATCTTCCACAAACTATCTCCTTTTTTAACAATATATAAAATAATACTATAATCTTGTTCTTCTCTTTCGCCATTTTCCTCAATACTATCTATTATATTAATATTAGCACTTCTATACATATTTGTATCTGTTTCCATATCTATATTACAAGTAACATCCCCACCATCTTGAATTATAAAATCTGATGACTTCATTTCAATATTGCTACTTGTATTTAATGTTTCTCCATTTTGTAAATTATCAATTGTATATTCAAAAGGTATTTTTGCATCTTTTATACTAACTTCTTGTTTTCCATTTACAAACATAAATTTTAAACTCATTTCACATTCATACAAAATCTTAGTATTTATTTTGTTTTCATTAATAATTGAAGTATCTACTAAAACATCTATTAAATTTTGATTTTCTATATCTTTTAAGTTGATTTTTTCTCTAATTTGTTTTATATCTTTTACATTTGTTTTATCTACCATTGTTGAAATTTGCTTTTTATCGAAATCTAAATTTACACATGGACTATACATATCTTGTATTAAATTAATTTCCTTTTCTTCATATACATCACACTTTACACCTATTTCAGCCTCAACATATATTGAATGTTCTTCTTGCGAATTTGGTTTTATTATTATATTTCTTATTTCATAGTTTACATCACAAATATTTCCTTCAACTACATCTTGTATATCTATAAATCCAACTACAGGTATCTTCATTTTTACTGTACAAATTCTATTATCTTCTGTCAGATACAAAATTTTAACTTCAAATTCAGATTTTGCTAAAATTTTATTGTAACTTATTTTTATATCTTTATCTACAATATTTGTCTCAACTTTTAAAATCTCTGCTAAATTATCTATATTTTCTATTGATATATTTTCTTTTGCATAAATTTTTGTTTCACCTTGACCAACTAATGAATTTACTTTTAAATTTTCTTTTAACATTTGCAAATTTTCTGCATCTTGTATTTCATTTATTATCTCTACTTCATCATTTGAGTAAATTTTTAAGTTTACTTCTAATGTTGCTTTTACACTAACTTTTCTTCCATTTAATACTTTACATTCAATAGATTTTGCTTTTACATTTGTTATAACATCCATTCCTTCTTTACAATCTGATACATTAATATTTTCTGAAAAGTCTAGTGTTGTATTTAATCCTCTTATTGTATCTTCAGTTCCATCTGGCATATACATTATATAAGTATTTATGCATCCATCTAGTCTTATTTTTTCATCTTGCACCTCTTTTTTATATATACTTACTACACCACTTGTACATATTGTATTTAATATGTCAGGTTTAGAATCTGGTACAATCATATCCCCTTCTACAAATATTATTTCTTTCTGTTCCTTTATAAGCTTATTTATTCTTAAATTTTCTCTAACTGGATTTATCATTTTTATCCCTTCCCTTTCTTGAGTTTTTTATTAATGTTAATTTTCTTTATACATGTATATGTGTATTTTTTTCTTTTATGCTTTTATATTATAGAAAGGTTATAAAATTTTAATTATAATTATTTTTATCTTTATTTGGTGTAATTATAATATTTATTCCAGAATCATATTTATATTGTTTTTCTAATTTTTCTGAAAAGCTTGCTAATTCATTTGGTATTACTATTGTTGTATATTGTCTTTTTTTTAATTCATCAATCTTCTTATCTATATCCTCTGGTTCTTTTACTTCCTCTACATTTATACCTAATAATTTGGGAATATTATATTTGTTTATATCTTTTTCATATTTTATAAATGATATTTTCATTTTTTTCACCAATTTTAGTTTGGTTTTTTAACTAATTTTTATACAAAAAATGTCCATTGGGTATGTTTCCCTTTGGACATTTGTTTATTTTCTTATTTTATGCAGTTTTTAGTTCTAATCTTAATTTATCTGCAATCATAGCAATAAATTCTGAATTAGTTGGTTTTCCTTTAGCTGCAGAAATAGTATAACCAAAAATATTTTCAACTACTTTTTGATCTCCTCTACCCCAAGCAACTTCAATTGCATGTCTAATTGCACGTTCAACTCTTGAAGGTGTTGTTTCAAATTTATAAGCAATTTTTGGATATAAACTTTTTGTTATTTGATTTATTACATCAATATCTCTTACAACCATTATAATAGCTTCTCTTAAATATTGATAGCCTTTGATATGTGCTGGTACACCAACTTCATGTATAATATTTGTTACTAATGCTTCTAAATTCTTCTCGCTATTCTCGCTATTTAAAGGAATTTCTACATATTGTGGTTTTATTTCTCTAGCTGAAAAACTATTTGGGTTAACATTTTCAATTGGATTATAATTTTTAAGTTCTTTTATTCTTTTTATTAATAATTCAATATCAAAAGGTTTAACAACATAATATTCTGCCCCTAAATTAATTGCCTTTTTTGTTATTTTATCTTGTCCAACTGCTGACAACATTATACAAATTGGCTTTTTATCATTTTTTATTACATCTATTTTTTCTAAAACTCCTATACCATCTAAATGTGGCATTATTACATCTAATAAAGCTACATCTGGCTTTTGCTCTGCTATAATCTCTACTGCCTCTTCTCCATCTTTAGCTATTCCTATTACTTCCATATCTTCTTGCTCTTGAATATAAGAAGCAAGTGTTTTTGCAAATTCTTGATTATCATCAGCTATTACTATCTTGATTTTCTCTTTCATTTATACTCCTCCTAAAATTTAGTTTTTACAATTAGTTAAATAAATTCTTTAATTATCCTTTTTCTGAATCTTCCAACTGTAAAATTTTTACAGTTCACATTATACTTTAAATATTTATATTTTTTTACAAAAATTTATA
>CAPNAQ010000070.1 GCA_948663505.1 uncultured Clostridia bacterium
AAAAATGTGACAAAAAGGGACGCCCCCTTTGTCACACTTTTTATTTATTCTCTACAACCTTTTTCTTAATAATAACTATTCCTACACCTGTTATAATTAATGTTACTATTCCTACTATTGTTGGTGTTACATATTCATGGTTTTCTCCTGTACTTTGCATTATTGTTACACTTTCTGCTGTTGCTGATGTTGGAAATGTTTCCACTACTTTTCCTATTTGTTGTTCTATTATTCTTTCTGTTTCTCCTGTTGTATCTTGTTTTCTTGGTTTTTCTATTTTTACTGTGTCAGCTTCATTTTCAAATACTAAATCATCTGTTATTCCTAAGTATTTTGAAGTATTTAGGTTTATTATCGCTTTTTCTTGTGGTTTTAGTTCCCCTACTTCACTATTACATAGTATTTTTTTGTCTTTTAAATATTCTCCCTTATGTTCACTTATTGGATTTAATTTTTCTAGGTCAATTGTTGTTAATTCTTCCCAGATTGTGTCATTTCTTTCTTGGTTGTATACTAATTCTTTGTCTAAATAATCTACTATTCTAGATGGTTTTACTGTTACTACTTTGTCTGTTGTTAATTTTGTTCCATATAAATAGTATCTTCTTGACATGTAATCTATTTCACTTATATTTGTATATGTAAATTCATACCCTACCTCCAGTGTTGCTCCTTGTATTAGTTCTTTGTCCATTTCTATTCTTATATTTCCTTTATAGTCTATCTCTGGTCTCATATATGTTAAATAGTTTTGAGTTCCTGTTATTTTTCCTTCTTCATCTATTTGTATGTTTACTAATTCTTGTTGATTTGCTAATATCAATTTTACATTTGATACTCTTTTTCTTAGTTCTAGTCTTTGTGCTGGTCTTTCTATTATTCCAAAGTCTACATTTTTTACTTCAAATATATTTTGTTTTTGTCCTTCTGTTTCTCCTTTTATATATTCTACTCCAAATTCCATTATTGGTGTTGTTGATGTCATTTTTGTTATGATTTCTCCTGTGTATCCTTCTTTATATGCTTCTTCTATTTTTTCATATATACTTCTGTCTGTTATTTTTGCCATTTGGTTATCTATGTCTAATCTTGTTTCATAGTTATCTATTGCGTCTGTATTTCTTGTTTCTATGTTGTCTTTATACCAATATTTGTTTCTTTGATTTGCATTATATCTATCTTCATTATATATTGTTCCTTTATAGTTTTGTACTTTATACGTTTTATCTCCCCAAGTAAATGTTATTATATATTGTCCTGGTATATATTCTTTAAATTCGTACATTCCATCTTTTGTTATATATGTTTGATCTTGTATTCCATTTTGTATTTGGTTTATTTCATGTAATGTTACTTCTATATTGTCTATTGTTTTTTCTTTACCTATATCATATTTTCCATTTCCATTACTCTCTTTTCCTGCTTCATTTATTTCTGCTATATCTTCAAATACATTTCCTGTTATTGTTCTTTTTCCTATTTTGTCCCCTGCTTTCACTAATAATACTGGTGGTGCTGCTTCTGTATCATCTTCATATGTACTTACTTCTCCTGGTGTTATATTTCCTGGTATTGAGTCTTTGTCTACTGCTGCTACTGTTCTTAAATTCTCTATTTTACTTACTTCTTCATTATAGTATACTGTGTATGATGATATTTCTGCTATGTTGTATAATAGTTTGTCCTTTGTTACTTTACTTCTGTCTACTTCTATTGTTTTTGTTTCTGTTCCATTTATTTTTATTCCCTCTACTGTTTCTTCTTCTAATGCTACTTTTATTGCTTCTTTATCCATTTTGAATTGTATGTATATTGTTTTTGATTCGCCTGCTCCTATTATTAAACTTCTTCCTGCATTTACTGTTACTGTTTTATATTTTCTGTCTGCTGTATAACCTTCTTCCCCATATTTTAGTTCTGTATAATTTTGTCCCTTTTCTGGATTTCCTTCTGTATTTATTATATTTCCTATACCATTTATTTGGTATCTTGTATCATAATAATTTTGTATTGTATTTATTTCTCCTATATATGTTGACTGATTTTGCATTTCTATTTTATAGTTCAAATATACTTCTAATTCTTTACTTCTATTTGCTGTATCTGGATCTGTATAAGCTATATCTGACTGATATATTGGTCTTGTGTATGTTCCTATGTTTGCATCTTTAAATCTTGCTCCTATATCCCATACACTTGTGTCTTTTTTCTCATTTCTTGTTCCATATTTATATATATGCCATTGTCCATTTATTCCTACTTTTATGCTTTCTACATCTTGGGTTAATGCAAAGTCTGCTTGTGGTTTCTCATATACTCCTAAGTTTATATTCTTTATTTCTAATTCTCCTATTTCCCTTGATATTTTATATGAGTCTTTTGTTGTTGCATTTATATTCCATATTTCTTGACTTCCTAATAATTTTACGTGGTTATTTCCTAAATCTTCATCTTCTACATTGGTTGAATCATATACTGCTACAAAATTTTCAGTTCCGTCTTTATCTAATACTCTTGCTGATTGTCTTGGACCTTCTGTACTGTTTATTGGTCCATTATTTATTACATTTTTTGAATTATCATCTAATATTTTTCTTTCATTTCTATCTGTTGCTTTTGACCCATTATCTTTATCAACATTTATTCCTACTGATTGATACATTAATCCATCATATGTGAATTCTATATATAAGCCATCTAATTGATCTATTGGTACATGAATAAATCTATATTCTCCTCCATTTATTGTATATATTCCCTTTTCATTTGTTTGTACTTTATTTAATACTTCTCCTTCTTTATTTCTTAGTGTTACTAATACATTGTTATATGCCTCATCGTTACTATCATTATCATGATCATGATATAAATCATTTCTTATTTCTGTTTTATCCTGTTTATAGTGCTTGTCCTTCCATACATATCCTGATATACTTACATACTTTTGTTTATTTGCTATTTTTACTATATTTTTTTCTTCTATTGTTGTATCACCTTTTCTATCATCTATTGTTAATGGTATTCTATCTGGATCTGTTTTTATGTCATAATAATTATGTAGCTCTTCTGTTAATGATATTTCTTTTGCATAATATGTATGTATTGGTATATGTATTAATTTTTCTGTTTTTCCATCCGCTCCTGTTACAAACTCTTTTGCTTCATTTTCATTTGTTGTCCAATCCATTTTTGCTATTGTATTATCTGTTCCTGTTACAAAGTTTTTTCCTATATATTTTCTTATGTTTCCTTCTTCATAATATATCTTAAATACTACTCCCTCTTGTTTTATTGGGCTTGTTGAGCTTCCTGTATCTGCATCTACTTTTTGTATTTGTATATTTGCATATGGAATATTTAAAAGCTCTACTTTATTTGTTTCTCCACTAACTACAGTTGCAGACACTCTCTTATGTTCATCTGTTTGTAATTCTACTTTAAATCCTTCTGGTGCTTTTATTTCTTCTATTATATATCTTCCTGGAGCTAAATTATCTATTGTTACTCCTTCTGTTGCATTATCTATTGTTACTGTTTTATATTCATTTGGTTTTGTTTCTTCATATATTTTATATTCTCCTCCTGAAATATATATCTCTGTTCCATCTTCTTTTTGCGCTTTCTTTTTGATATTTAGTTTTCCATTCATCTTTGCATTAAATGTTATCTCTTGAGAATGATTTAATGTCTCTTTATTATTTTTTACTAACATTAATGCCTGTTGCTCATTATTTGACATTAAAACCATTCTAGCTCCATATATAATATATTCTGTTGCTGCATTTATCTTTACTATATCATCATTTGATAATTTTTCTTCATCTATAGATATATAAAATTCTTCATTTGGCTCTATATCCACTGGATCTTTATATACTCTACCACTTATCCCCTCATCTTTATTACCTAAACGATAAACCCAATAATCTGTGTGATATATTTTTTCTTCCCCATTAATACTTAGACTAAAATCCTTTAACTTTTTATTCTTATTTACTTCTTTATCATTATTTAAATCTTTATATGTTATTGGTCCATACGATAAATATCTATGTCCATCTTCTTGATAAATTTCTTGTTTAGCTTTACTTATATCTATATTAAGTTCACCATTCATATACTGTAAATCATTCCAATATAAATCGAAACTATTGTTTTCATCATTTAATATATATTCTTCACTTTCTGCAAAGTTATATTCTTGATTTGCAAACTCCGATGCTACGATCTCAAAAAATCTATTTGCATAATAATATAGTAATTTTTGTGTATTTGTATAATTTTCGTCATCTCCAAGAGGAAACCCTCCCTCTTGATTCATTGTATAACTATTTAAATGTCCTGTATTATTTCTTAAAATATAAGCATATCTTGCCAACTCTTTAAGATCTTTACCTGAAATTTCTATACCATTGAAATATCCTGTTTCGATTACTTGCCTATTTATTTCTCTAACCTTTTCGACTGTCCAATTCATAGGTCCATTTTCTGCATCATTTTCTAATGAACCATTCCATTGAAATAACTTTTGTCCTTTCTGTAGACAATAATATTTATAATCATCATTATTTCTAAAATTAATAACTGCTTCTGCATTCTCATCAAATGGTTCACCATTAGAAAATACATTTGAAAATCTTAAACCGCTTATTTCATCTCCATTATATAACCAATCAAAATATATAAAATCCTCATCATTATCAGCATAGAATGTATGAGTAGGAAGTATCTCACCTGTTTCAGGGTTTCTTTCACCTTTTACACTTGTTGCAATCCCCAAAAATATAATAAGACAAAACATTATTACTACTATCTTTTTTATTAATGTCATTATCTCACCTCCTCTTTTTTATAAATTGTTTTTCTATATATAAAATAAATTATGATTATAACAATTAATATCGTAACTATTACTAATAATATATAAGAAATAATTTCACCTGTTTTTATATTTAATATTAAATCTGCTGAATCTTGATCATTTTCACCATTTATTTTATTACCTGGTGTTGAATTTATATCTTTTATCCCCTTTTCATTATAACTTTCTGCTATTTCTGCTGTATTATTTACTAACCCTGTATTATTAGCTGTCATTGTTTTAGTAACTACTAATTTTATTTCTTTACTTTCGCCTGGTTTTATTTTTTCATTTGCTAGACTTGTATTATATATATAATTTCCTGATTGATACCAATCTGTATTCAATTTAGAATCAAATTTATAGTCTGTTGATAAATAATCTACTATTTTTTTAGCATATCCTTCTACTTCTCCAGCATTTGTTACTTTTATTTTATATTCTACTATTACTAATGTTCCATTTATTTGTTTTGCATGTATTTCCGCTTTTGCTAACTTTGCATTATTATATTCTGTTGTTGTTGTTCCTTGATTGTTTTGTACTGTTACTTTATTTATAAATTTTTCCAATTTTAAATCAAATATTTTTATTTCTTTTAGACCAATATCTATACTATAAATTCCTCTATCTGTAATTTTTATTTCATCTGTAACAGCATATTCTCTTTTGTTATTATCTATTGACATAGTCTTACTGAATACATCTGAATTTTTACTTTCTGAAATACCTTCTGCTTTATATTTTGCAAGTTCATATTTTTCATTATCATACTCAAAAACTACTATATAACTTCCTTTTGGGATATTTTTTAATATATAATCTCCTTTTTCTGAAGTTCTTGTCTCTATAATATTTCCTGACTTATTTCTTACCCATGTATTTGTTGTAGTATCTAATAATTTTACTTTTATATCTTTTAAAAGTTTTTCATTTGTTTCCTTTGCTCCATTATCATTTTGATCTAACCAAGCTGTTCCTCCTATATTGTAATATTTTTCATTATCATCCTCGTCTCCATCATCTTTATCTCCATCATCCTTGTCTCCATCATCTTTATCTCCATCGTCTTTGTCACCATCATCTTTATCCTCTGATTCTGCATTTATATTTGCTATAATTTTTATTTCATTTGAAACAGCTATTTCTTTATATGTCATTGTTACTTTTCCATAATTAATTAGTTGCTTTACTTCTGCCTCTTCTCCTTCACTTAATTCTGCAATTATTTTTATCTTTGTTTCACTATTTGCTCTAAATATTCTATTTACTATTATTTCATTACTATATGTTTTTACTTGTTCCTCATTTACATATACATCTAAAACTTTTAATTCTTTTGGTATATTATCATAAAATTCTGCTCCAAGTATATCTATATCACTTAAATTTTTAAGTACAAATTCATATTCTACTTTTTCACCAGATTTTACCTCAGTATTTTCATTTTTAGATATCTGTTCTAAAGATATTTTTATATTATTTACTTCCATTCCAATGTTATTTGCTCTATATTCTTCATCATCTATACTTGCTGTTGCATTAAATACTATATTTTGGGTTTTTTCATTATTTGTATTTTTAACTTTTATATAAGCATATATTAATTTAAAAGAATTTGCTGGTAATTTCTCTATGTTCAAAGATCCTTTATACTCAACTTCTTGTGCTAAAATATTAACATCATCTGTTATTCCAACCCATGTTATCTCTGATAACTCATCTGTATTTAATTTTACTTTTACATTACTTATATCAGAATTTGATACATTTTCTAATATAGCACATACTTTTACTTTAGATTCAGAGTTAATGTCTATATCTTTATCTGTTACTCTTTTAACAGTTATTCTTAATCTTCCTTCTTCTACTTGATTATTAATTTCATTACTTTCTTGTGAAATATTATTATATTCAACAGTTACTTTATTATTTAAAATAGATCCTTGAGTTGTATCTTGTTTTACTCTTACCTCATATGTATAATATTTTGTTTCACCTATTTTTATAATTTCTGCTGTTTTCTCTACAGTCTTAATATCTACTAATTCATTATAATAATTTTCACCTGTATATTCAGAATTTTCTAATGGTTCTACATATACTGTACCATCTGGTACTTTTCCTACTATTTTTGTATTTATTGCATTTTCTGTTCCTGAATTTGTAACTGCCATTTCATATTTTATAACTTCACCTGTTTTTACTTTTGAGTCGTTATTTACTAATTCTCCTCCAATATATGCTTTTAGTATTGTTGTCAATACAGGTCCTTGTCCTGTTGTTAATCTTAAATTTTGTTGTTTTACTGTTTCTTGTAGTGCTGTTTCATTTGTATAATTTACTTCATATCCTTCTTCTGCTACTTTGTTATATTCTAAGTTCTCTGGTATTTCTATACTATATTCTAGTCCTATTTCTTCTTGTTTTTCTAGTTCATTTATTTGTACTAAATATTTTTTTATAGTTTTTCCATCTTCTATTGTTTCTTTCCATCCATTTTCTTGTTTTGTTATATCATCTGTCGCTTCTACATTTTCTGTATAATATATTTTTTCTCTTCCTTGTTCTATTCCTGTTACTTCTATTGGTGATGCTACTTTCATGTTAATGTTGTTTGTTCCTTCTACTGCTTCTTTTGTTGGAAATGTACCCATTATTTTTAAATCTTTTATTTTATTATCTTTATTATTTATTATTTGTTTTGTTATTTTTGCTGTTTTTGCTTCTTGAGCTACTTCTAATTTTCCTGTTGTTTCACCTTCATTATTTACTTGTTCTATTCCATATTCTTTTATTTCATTTGTTGTTACTATTCCTGAATATGCTATTATTTTTATTGGTTGTATTTTTTCTCCTTGTGTTCCTTCATTTGTATATTTTGTTGCTTTTTCATTTGTATATATTAGTTTTACTTGTTCTTCACTACTTGTGTCCTTTTTATCTAATCCTAAATTTGCGTTTATTATAATTGTTGTTCCTTCTATTGCTTCTTCTTTGTATCTTGTTTGTTCCCCTTCTAATTCTATTTCTATTGTTTTTCCTTTTAATATTGCTGTTTTTACTTTTAATTCTTCTTCATATAATACATTTATTGAGTTTACTTTTATTTCTTTTATTTTTTCTGGTAGTTCTAGTTTTATTTTTGCATTTTTGTATAGTTCGTTTTGTTCATTTTGTGTTTTTAGTACTATTCTGAATTCTACGTTTTCATTTGTTGTCATTGTTGATAGTTCTGTTTTGTTTATTTCTAGTGTTGCTTCTGTTTGTGTTTCTTGTAAGTTTATATTCGAAATTTTCTCTTCTATTATGTTTTGCTTTTCCTCTGTTTGATTACTTTTTGATTCTTGTATTTTTTCTTGTTGTGTTTGTATATTATCTTGTACTTTTGATGTTTTTATTTCTTGTTTTTCTGTTGTTGTGTATATTCCTGTTATTTTACTTTCTATTGTATTAGCTTCTTTTACTATTTCTTCTAAATTTTTTATTATCTTTGTGCTTTCTATCTCCACTTTTCCTATGTTATCTGCATTTTCTATTTGCATTGTTATTACTTTTATTCCTTTTGGATATACTACTAGAATTTTTCCTGTTTCATCTGCTTCTGTTTCTTTGTTTATTGTATGTATTATTTCTTGTGTCTCCTGATTTCTTATTGTTAGATTTCCTTCTTGCCCTAATATTTTATTTATTTGTTCTTTGTCTATTATTGTTATTTTATATTCTGTTTCTATCTCTGCATCTAATTTTTCTCCTTTTATTCTCTGGTTCTCTTCTGTTATTTCTATTTTATTTGCTACCTTTTCTAAATTTATTTTTATTGTGTTTTTATATGTTATTTCTCTTTCTATTCCTGACTCTAGTTTTCCTTTATATATTTCTTTTTCTCTCTGTTCTATTTCTGTTTCTATTATTCTGTCTTTCTCTTCTTCTCCTATCTTATCTTCCTCTTCTGTCTCTATTATTGTTTTATTTGTGTCATATAGTTCTATTTCTGATGTTATTTTTGCTATTCCCTCTTTTACTTTTACTTCTTCGTCATATATGTATGTTACTATGAAACTATCTTCGCCTTCTTTTTTCCAGACTACTTTGTTTTCTTTCTCTTTATTATTTATTTCTACTACTACTCTTCCTTCTTCTTTGTTGTATTCCCAGTCTGCTTTTGTTATTTCTTTTCCATTTGTTACTTGTTTTTCATCTGAATGTACTTTTACATCTTCTACTTCTTTCCCTTCTATTTCTGGTATTTCTATCTCATATCTCGCTCTTTTTACTGGATATAAATTTCCTTCTAAATTACCTGTTACCTTTATTTGGATTATTCTCTTCTCTTCTCCATTATATCTTATTACTTTATTTGTTATGATTTCTTGACTTATTTTTCTTTGTTCTTCACTCGTGTATGGACTTTTTATCTTTATT
>CAPNAQ010000071.1 GCA_948663505.1 uncultured Clostridia bacterium
AAATAATATAGAGTATAGATTAAAAAAATATTATTAAACTTTCATATTAAAATGTGAAAATTTAAAGAATTGTATGTGAAAAGATTGTAAAAATAATTGAACAATAAAACAGATTATGTTAATATATAAAAATACAAGGAGGAATATGGAAGTAAATATAGAAATAAAAAACAATTTAAAAAATAAAAAAGATGAAGAAGTTGATAAATTTATTAATGAATTAAAAAATACATTAGAAAAAGATGCACATATAGGAGAAGCCAATTTAGATTTATCAAGTGCTGAAGAAATATATTTAAGTAGTAAAATATCATCAATAGCACTAAAGAATTTAATAAAATATAAAGAAAAGCATATAGATGAGTATTTAATAACAAAATTAAATAATGAATTAGACAAAATGGATAAAAATATTCAAAAAAAATGGAACTTACAATCAAGATTATATTTAACAGATACTGAAGACAAACTATATGGCGAAAAAGTTGATTTAATATCTAATGCTTATTTTGAATTAAATACATTAGAAGATCTTAATAACAAAGAGCTTTTAACAAAATTAAAAGAAAGTATTAATAATCATATAAAAGTAAATTTAAATGAATATAGTAAAAAATACGAATTAAATAAAAATCAAAAAAATATGATATTAGAATATACAAAAAACGAAGTAAATAAAATAGTAAATAATTTTGCCGAAAAGTATTTAAATAATAAAACTAGAGATATGATAGCAAATTTTCAAAATAGATGGGAAGAAGCATATAAAAATAAAGATTATAATACAGCTAATTTTTTTGCAGGCCAAATAAGGAGAATGTATAGTAATGGAATCTTTAAAGATGATGTTTTAAGGGAAAAAAACATGAAAACAATATATATAGATGATATTTTAGATGAAAAAAAACAAAATGGAGAAAAAGTAGAGCTAACAAAATTAGAAGAAAAAGTAATTAACAAATATATACGAGGAGAATATATAAGTCAATATGTTGACAAACATTGATTTTATGGTAAAATATAGCTATATTACAAGAGAGGAGAATAAAATCTAGTATGAAAATAAAAACATTATACATAGACAAGTTTAAAGGTTTTAAAAATTTTAATATAAATTTTGAAGATGATATAAATTTACTCGTTGGAGAAAATGGTAGTGGTAAAACTACTATTTTTGAAATTATTTTTAATGCACTATCTGGAAATAAGCAATATTTTGAAAATTCAAATCTAACACAAATCAAATTAGAATTACAAAGCAATAATGAAAACTATAAAATTATTGTGCAAGAAAATAATGGAATAGAATTATTAATAAATGAAAATATAGCAGATTTTAATCATGAATTTTTTAAAATGCAAAAAGTGATATATTTACCAGCAGAAGTTTCTTTTTCAGAATATAATATAAATAGTCCAACAATTTTAAAAGAAGAAAATAGAGATTTAAAATTAGATTCAAATAAAATAAGTAAGGATTTCAAAATTTTCTTAGTAAATGAAAAGATATTAGATTTAAATGATATTGCAAATGGAAATAACCAAAATGCTAATAGGATATTAAAATTAAAAGAGTTATTTAATAATTTTTTTGAAGATAAGAAATTTATAGATGTAGATGTTAGTACATATGAGCCTATTTTTGAACTAAATGAAACAAAGAAAATAATTACTTTAGATAAATTAAGTTCAGGAGAAAAGCAGATATTTTATAAGGGAGGTTCTTTATTACAATTTACAAAACAAAATAATGTAATAATTTTATTAGATGAACCAGAAACAAGTCTACATCCAGAATGGCAACAAAAAATTCTTGACTTTTATAAAAATATTAATAAAGAAAATCAATATATTTTTGCCACACATTCAGCACATATAGTTGCTTGTTGTAATAAAGAAAAAATTAGATTATTAGGAAAAGAAGGGGATTATATAATTTTAAGAGATATATTAAATGAAACTTATGGTGCTACAAATGAAGAATTACTATATGAAATATTTGATTTAAATTCTGTTAGAAATTTAGAAATACAAAAAGATATTGATTTATATAAAGATTTATTTTATAGAAAAGAATCTTTAAGTGAAGAAGAGAAAAAAATGCTAGAAGAATTAAAACAAAAATTAGTTAATAGTAAAGCCTTAGCAAATAATTATGTAACTTTATTAGAATTAGGAATATCAAATGAGAAAACTAATGAATATTTAAAAGGATTGAGAGGTAATAATGCACAAAGTAAAAAGGAATAAAGCACCACAAACATTAATAAAAAAGAAAAAAATACTATAATTAAAGAATATAATAAAGATGATTGGAAATTAACTAATAAAGAAAGAATAGACTTATTCGAGAGTTTATGTAATATGTATAGTGGATGTTGTGCTTATTGTGAGGCTTCACTTAATATTACATCAAGTGCATATATAGATCACTTTAGACCAAGAAGTTTATTCCCAGAGTTGACTTTTGAATATAATAATTTAAATTATTCATGTCAAATATGTAATAGAAATAAAAGTGATTCATGGGATAAGGATCATTTTAATCCATCTGAAGAAAATCCTGAAAAGCATATTGTATTTAGAGGTTTGTTAGCTTGTAAGTTAGATGATAGAGGACAAAAAATGATAGACTTGTTGAAACTTAATGAGACTAAAAGACTAAAATTAAAGGAAAAAACATATGAAGGAATGTTATATAGTATTATTAATGCTAAGAGTATTATAAATCTAGTAGATAAAGATGTTAAAAGTACAATAGAAATGGCAAAAATAAAAGTTATTGAGACAATAAAATTTTATAATTCATTAACTAAGGAGGGGTCTGATTATTGTACTATGATAAGACATAATTTTAAAAATCAAATACAACAATTAGAAAAAGAATTAGAGTTATTAGAGAAATATTGATGAATAAATTTTTTAAAAACAAGGGGAAAAAACGGTAATATTTATTGTTTTAATCCCTTGTTTTTTAGAAGATTTAGAAAATTTTAAATAGCTGGATTACAGTCATAGTGTATATTTAAATATACTTTTATGTTAAAAACAGATATCTAATTTTTTTATTAAATCTGTTATACTCAAAAAATTATTCAACTTATTGACTTTATATAAAATAGAAAATATAATGTCATTAGATTTAATAATAATTAAAAATAAAAATCTTTTAATGATAATTATAACTCAATTTTAGGCTGATACCTCTCAAGCCACATATTAACCTGACAAAGATATGCCATAAGCTGAGGCCCAGTCATCAATTGTCCAAACCAAGGTCTAGAAAATGCTGAACCATTAGTATTCAAAATATCTAGAATATAATCCCTATTAAGAATATTATTAATAGGAGCATTTTTATCCTTCATAATATCAGAAAGCAAACCTTTAACCTTATTCAAATAAGATGGATTGTGAGTTTTAGGGTATGGAGATTTTTTCCTATCAACAATTTCAGAAGGTAAGAAATCTTTACAAATGTATCTAAGAAGACCTTTTTCACGGCCATTTAGAGCTTTAACTTCCCAAGGAATATTCCATACATATTCAGCTAACTTATAATCGCAAAAAGGAACACGAAGCTCAAGACCATTATACATAGCCATTCTATCAGAACGATCTAAAAGAGTTTGCATAAACCAATTTAAAGTAAGGTGAGAAATTTTTCTTTTTTCAGCAGTTTCTTTTGAATCAGAATCTAATATTTCCACTTCAGATAAACTTTCATTATATCTATAATTAATATAACTTTTTAAATCAACTTTAGACCCAATAGAAGGATTTAAAAGTTTTTGTCTTTCATCAATTGCAATAGACCAAGGAAAAGTGCCACTATTTAAAGCGTCTTCGCGGAAAAACCAAGGATAACCTCCAAAAATTTCATCAGCACATTCACCAGTTAAAGAAACAGTCATTTCACTTTTTACATTTTTACAAAATAAAAGTAAGGAAGAATCAATATCAGCCATGCCAGGCATATCTCGAGCAATCATAGCATCTTGCAAATATTCTGCTAGTTCAGGAGTATCAATTACAATTTGATGATGATTAGTATGCAAATTTTTATTCATTAAATTTATATAATAATTATCTGAATTAGGCTGGAAATCGCTTTTTACAAAGTTTTTATCATTATCTACATAATCTATAGAATAAGTATCAAGAGGAGGCAATCCTTGTTTTTTATAATAATCTGCTGCAAATTTTGTAATAATACTAGAATCTAAGCCTCCAGAAAGAAATGTACATAAAGGAACATCTGAAACAAGTTGACTAGTAATACTATTTTGTAATAATTCATAAACTTTTTCACAAGTAGTATTAAAATTATCAGTATGTTCCTCTGATTTTAGTTTCCAGTATCTATTGATATGCAATCCACTTTCATTAAAAATAACAGAGTGGGCAGGTTTTAGTTCAAAAATGTCTTTAAAAATAGTAGTGCCAGGAGTATGTGCTGGACCAATACCAAATAGCTCACTAATTCCTTGAGTATCAATAATTTTTTCAATACTAGGATATTCAAATAAAGCTTTAATTTCAGAAGCAAAAATTAAACATCCATTTTTTATAGTATAAAATAAAGGTTTTACTCCAAAATGATCTCGAGCTAAAAATAGTTCATTTTTCTTTGTATTCCAAATTGCAAAAGCAAAAATTCCATTTAAATGATTAACAATATCAGAACCATAATGAATATATGATTTTAATAAAATTTCTGTATCAGAATGACTATTAATTGTAAAATCATTTTTTAATAATTCATCTTTAAGTTCTTTTGTGTTGTATATTTGTCCATTATAAACAATAACATAATCACCAAAAGAACATTTTTCAATCATAGGTTGTTTTCCACCATCAGGATCAATAACTATTAATCTTTTGTGAGCTAAAGCGACATTTTTATCTATGTAATAACCATCTTCATCAGGTCCTCTTTTAGATAAAGTAGAGTTCATATTCAATAGAATATTTTTCATATTAGAAACATTGTTTTTTAGATCTACAAAACCAACAAAACCACACATAAAAACCTCCAATTTAATAAAATTATTATAATATATGAGGCTTTTAAAAAAATGTTGACAAAAACGAAAAATACTTGTATAATTTTAAAGTACAAAAAATAAAGAAATTTCAAATAGATATAAAACATATATCTTTAATAAAGGAGGGAATTGAAATGGCACAACCAAAAAGAAGATGGTCAAAAGCGAGAACACATTCAAAAAGATCAACATGGAAAAAAGAACAACCAAAGCTTTCTACATGTCCAAATTGTAATGAACCAATAATGCCACATAGAGTTTGTAAAAACTGTGGATATTATGATGGAAAACAAATTATTACAAAAAAAGAAACTGAAAATGCATAATATATGATAGCACACAAAAGTGCTATTTTTTCGTTACAGGGTAATATTTTATAAAAGACATTTACTGTAACATTTTTTTACAAAAAAGATAAAAATTATATACATTTTTGTAATATTATGATATTATATACTCATAAAAAACAAAAGAAGGAGTGAAAGAAATGTTCGAAAAATTTTTAAAGAGATCAAATTGGACAGACATAGTAATTTCTATAGTATTTGTACTTCTAGGAATACTTTTAGTCGTTAAACCAAATGAAACAATAGCAGCAATTTCTACATTACTAGGAATTTTATTTATTACAATTGGAGTATTAAAATTAATACAATATTTTACATCAGATACAAAAGATGACTATTTATTAACAATTGCATTAATATCTGTAGTATTTGGTGTAATAGTAATGTTTGGTTCAATTGCAATATTGTCATTATTTAGAATTATATTAGGATTATGGATAATAGCTGCTGGAATAATGGATTTGCAAACAACATTAATCTGGAAAGAGGTAAAATCTCCATATTGGACATTGACTTTAGTGTTATCAATGTTAATGATTATAGCTGGTATAGTATTGCTTATAAATGCAGAAATTTTATATACAACTATAGGAATAATAACAATAGTTTATGCTACATTAGATATAATTGATAGAATTATATTTATGAAGAAAATAGAAAATTATAATAAATAAAAGAAAGGGAAGCTACAAATCCAATTAGGATTAAGAGTATAGCTTCCTTTAAATTAAATCATGAAAAGTTTGTACAAAATTAAAATTACCAAACCCTTGTTTTTTAAAAATAAATGTAGTATAATGTCTAAAGAGAAAAATACTCTTTGGACATTTTTTAATAGGAGTGAGGAAAATGAATGATAAAATAATAATAAAAGGAGCAAAAGAACATAATCTTAAAAATATAAATTTAGAAATACCAAGAGATAAAATGGTAGTAGTAACAGGATTATCAGGATCAGGAAAATCATCTCTAGCATTTGACACACTATATGCAGAAGGACAGAGAAGATATGTAGAAAGCTTATCTGCATATGCAAGGCAATTTTTGGGAATAATGGAAAAGCCAGATGTCGAATTAATAGAAGGATTATCACCTGCAATATCAATAGATCAGAAAACAACATCAAAAAATCCTCGTTCAACAGTAGGAACAGTTACAGAGATATATGATTATGTACGTCTATTATATGCAAATATAGGAACACCATATTGTCCAAATTGTGGCAAAAAAATTGAAAAACAAACAATAGATCAAATAATTGATAATATTATGGAATTACAAGAAGGAACAAAAATACAAATTTTGGCACCAGTTGTAAGAGGTAGAAAAGGAGAATTTGTAAAACAATTAGAAGGATATCAAAAAGATGGATTTGTAAGAGCGAGAATAGATGGAGAAGTCTATGAATTATCTGATGAAATAAAATTAGATAAAAACAAAAAACACGAGATTGAATTGATTGTGGACAGATTAGTAGTAAAAGAGGACATAAGAAGTAGGCTTGCTGAATCTGTTGAAACAGCATTAAGACATGCAGAAAATTTAGTATTAGTAAATATTATAGATAAAGAAGAAGACAAAATGGTATTATACAGCTCAAATTATGCATGTCCTGATTGTGGATTTAGTTTTCCTGAACTAACACCTAGAATGTTTTCATTTAATAATCCATATGGAGCATGCCCAGATTGTATGGGTATAGGATATCTAATGAAAATGGATGAAGATTTAATAATTCCTGATAGAAATAAAACATTATATGATGGAGTAAAAGCCTTTGGTTCGAGTACTATGAAAAAAGGAGATACAATGGCAAAAATGTACTTTGAAAGTATAGGGAAACATTATGGAGTTGAAATAAAAAATAAAAAGATAAAAGACTTGCCAACTTGGTTTTTAGAAAAGATATTATATGGAACAGGTGAAGAAAAAATAGACTTTGTATATGAATCTCCAGCAGGAGTTAGAAAGTTTACAGCACCATTTGAAGGAGTTTTGCCAACATTAGATAGACGTCATAGTGAAACGAAATCACAAGGAATGAGAAGTTTTTACGAAATGTATATGACAAATTTGCATTGTAATACATGTAATGGAGCAAGATTAAAAAAAGAAATATTATGTGTGAAAATTGGGGATAAAAATATAAACGAAATGACAGAAATGTCAATAAAAGCAATGAAAGAATTCTTAAATAACTTAAAATTAACAAAAAAAGAAATAATGATTGCAGATATGATCTTAAAAGAAATAAACACGAGACTTCAATTTTTAATAGATGTAGGACTTGAATATCTAACATTATCAAGAGGAGCAGGAACATTATCAGGAGGAGAAGCACAAAGAATACGTTTAGCAACACAAATAGGATCAGGACTTACAGGAGTGATGTATATTTTAGATGAACCAAGTATAGGATTACATCAAAGAGATAATGATAGGTTAATAGCAACACTTAAAAAATTAAGAGATTTAGGAAATACACTTTTAGTTGTAGAACATGATGAAGACACAATGTATGCAGCAGATCAAATAATAGATATACGGACCAGGTGCAGGAGTACATGGTGGAAATGTTATGGCACAAGGAACAGCAGATGAAATTAAAAATGTAAAAGACTCAATTACAGGTCAATATTTAAGTGGTAGAAAGAAAATTGAAGTACCTAAAACAAGAAGAAAACATATAAAAACAAAAGTAATAGAAGTAAAAAATGCAACAGAAAACAACTTAAAGAATATAAGTGTTAAATTTCCACTTGGAGTATTCACATGTGTTACAGGAGTATCAGGTTCAGGTAAATCAACACTTGTAAATGAAGTTTTATATAAAGCTGTAGCAAAAGAATTAAATGGAGCTACAGAAAAAGCAGGAAAATGTAAGGAAGTTAAAGGACTAGAAAATATAGATAAAATAATTAATATAGATCAATCACCAATAGGAAGAACACCACGTTCAAATCCAGCGACATACACAGGTGTATTTGATTTAATTAGAGACATATTTGCAGGAACAAATGAAGCAAAAATGCGTGGATTTGATAAAGGAAGGTTCAGCTTTAATGTTGCAGGTGGAAGATGTGAAAGTTGTAATGGTGATGGTGTACATAAAATAGAAATGCATTTTTTACCAGATGTTTATGTGCCTTGTGAGGTATGTAAAGGTAAAAGATATAATAGAGAAACTCTAGAAGTAAAATATAAAGGAAAGACAATAGCAGATGTTTTAGATATGACTGTAGAAGAAGCTTCAGAATTTTTTGATAAAATACCAAAAATAAAACAAAAAATACAAACATTAAATGATGTAGGACTAGGATACATCAAATTAGGACAACCATCAACTACATTATCAGGAGGGGAAGCTCAAAGAGTTAAACTTGCAACAGAATTATCAAAAAAGGCTACAGGAAAAACATTATATATTTTAGATGAACCAACAACAGGACTTCATATTGCAGATGTTCATAGATTAGTTGACATTTTGCATAGATTAGTTGATACAGGAAATACTATTATAGTAATTGAACATAATTTAGATTTAATAAAGACTTGTGATCATATTATAGATTTAGGACCAGAAGGTGGAGATGGTGGAGGAGAAGTTATTGCAGTAGGAACTCCTGAACAAATTTGTAAAAATGAACAAAGTTATACAGGTAAATTTTTAAAGAAATATTTGGAATAAGTAAACATTTATATTATATCTTTTTTATATAATTAA
>CAPNAQ010000072.1 GCA_948663505.1 uncultured Clostridia bacterium
ATATTAATGGAGGTTTTTATGGGTACAAATTTTACTATAGTAGGTGGAGATTTAAGGATAGTTAAGTTGGCACAAATGCTAGCAAAAGATGGAAATAAGGTATTTGCATATGGATTAGAAAATGCAGAAGAATTAAAAGGAGTTCAAAATATACAGTTATGCGAAAAACTAACAGAAGCAGTAAAGAATTCTGATATAATAATAGGACCAATTCCATTTTCAAGTAATGGAAAAGAAATAAATGCAACATTTAGTGATAAGCAAATTTCTATAAGAGAGTTTATGCATGTGATAAATGCTAAAATATTAATAGCAGGTAGTATCTCTCCAGAAATTTATGATATGGCAAATGATGAATACATTGAAATAATAGATATTATGAAAAGAGAAGAACTTGCAGTATTAAATACTATATCAACAGCAGAAGGAGCAATAGAAATAATAATAGCAAATACAAATAAAATAATACATGGAAGTAATGTTCTAATACTAGGATTTGGAAGAATTGGAAAAGTTCTTGGAAAGAAATTAGCAGCCCTTTCAGCAAATGTAACATGTGCAGCTAGAAAAGATGAAGATCTAGCATGGATTAAAGCATATGGACATATGGAAACAAATATTAATACACTTCGAGAAAATTTATCTGAATATGATACAATTATAAATACAGTACCTCATTTAATATTAACAGAAGAAAGGTTAAGATATGTAAAAAATGATTGCTTATTAGTTGACTTAGCTTCTAATCCTGGTGGTATAGATAAAAAAGCAGCAAAAGAAAAAGACTTAAAATTGATTTGGGCATTAGCTCTTCCAGGAAAAGTAGCACCTATTACAACAGCAGAATTTATAAAAGATACAGTATATAATGTTTTAAGAGAGATATTTAAAAAATAAGATGGGAGAATAAAAATGAATGAAATATTACAAGCACTAATATTAGGAGTAGTCCAAGGATTAACAGAGTTATTACCAATATCAAGTTCAGCACATTTAAATATAATACCATGGATATTTAATTGGGAAATAAAAGAAAGTTTTGATGTAGCTTTACATTTTGGAACACTATTAGCAATAGTTCTATTTTTCTTTAAAGATTGGATTTCTCTAATAAAAGGAGGATATAACCAAGTAGTAAAAAAAGAAAAAACATTTGAAGGAAAAATGTTTTGGTATTTGGTTATAGCAACAATACCAGGAGGAGCAATAGGATTTTTGCTAGATCATTTTATAGGTGATAGTTTGGGAAAAATGCCTTTAGTAATTGCTATAGCATTAATATTTATGGGAATTGTTTTATATTTTGTAGATAAAAATGCACCTGCAAAGACTGATTATAAACATATGTCTTTGAAACAAACTTTTTTAATTGGTTTTTCACAAGCGTTAGCTTTTATACCAGGAGTATCTCGTTCAGGTGTTACGATGACAACTGGAAGATTAATGGGTGTTGATAGAGAGTCTACAGCAAAATATTCATTTTTATTGTCAACACCAATTGTTGTTGGTGCAACTCTTTATAAATTTAAGGATTTTGTTTTAGATATACCTTTTTTTATTGGTGTTTTGTCTAGTTTTATTGTTGGTGTTATTGTTATTAAGTTTTTACTTGAGTATTTGAAAAAGGGTAGTTTTAAAATTTTTGCTATTTACAGAGTTTTATTAGGTTTAGCAATTATTGGGTTATACATAGTTAGAATGTAGGATAGATTTTTATATACATAATTATTGCAATATTTTTTATCTATGTTATAATAAAAATATATTGCAAATTAATGATGCTGTTAAAGGAAGGTGGCTAAAATGGAACTACGGGAAACAAAAAATGTAGAAACTTATACATTAAGTTCTATTATACTAAATGATAAAAATCTTTTTGGAAAATTTGCACAGGAGGCTTACTCTGTTACAGATTATATTTGTAAGGATTATCCTAACCACTTTGAGTGGTATTGGACAAAAGAAATTCCTAGGGTGTTTAATGGTACTGGTGAAATTATCATTTGCACAATTAATGATAATATAGCTGGTGTTACATTTTTAAAAAAAGATGAACTTGAAAAAAAGATTTGTACTTTTCTTGTAGTTGAAAAGTATCGTAGAAAACATGTAGCAACAGAGTTATTGGAGAAAGCCTTTAAGTACCTTGGTACAACAAAGCCTCTTATAACTATTGCAGATAATAAATTTAAAATGTTCGAGAACATTATAAAAAAATACGATTGGAAATTGACACAGACCCTGAGCAAGGGATATTATAACAATACATCTTGTGAATTGGTATACAATGGGAAGCTTTCTAAAAAATAAAATCAGCAAAAAAACAAACTTTTAAATTCAAATAAATTTAAAAGTTTGTTTTCATTAAATTTTTTCAATACGTATTCCTATAACACCATATTGTTTTTGCTTTTCTGCTGTATAGAATTCTTCTAACACATTTAGTAATTCTTCTTTTGTCATTGAATTGTCAGCTAATACTTTTATATCAAAATCTTTAAATAATTCTTCAAATGTATTATATCTTAATAGACCTGTAACTTTTACTTTCATTGAAGTTTCTAATTCAGGTTCTTTTTGAAAAATTATAGTATCACCTATATTAATTTTTTGTCTTTTTTCATCATATAATCTTAATTCTATCCTTTTCGTTCCATTATTAATATAGTCAAAATATTTAGGCTGTAATTTTAATGTATGTTCCATTTTATTTACCTCCAGTTAGTATTATAGCATAAATTATTTTTTTGTAAATAGAAAATTTTTTAAGTTTCGGTTTTTTGAAATAATATATCTTTTTTCTGTAATGAAATTTAAAAAATAAAAAACCAAAACTTAAAAAAATTTTTCCTATTGTTTTTTTATATGTTATATAGTAAAATATGAAAATAAGTAAAAGATATAGCGATATCAGTTTAAAAATTAAGAAATTTAGGAAGGTTAAGTAAATATACATAGTCAGAAGAAAATATAGATTGTATGTTGAAATATATATTTATGTTAGAAAAAATAAATTCTCCAAAAGATTTAAAACAATTAAATATTCAAGAAAAAAATCAACTATCACAGGAAATAAGAGAATATATATTAGAAGTAATATCAGAAAATGGTGGACATCTTGCATCAAATTTAGGAGTAGTAGAGTTAACAATAGCATTACATAGTATATTTAATGTACCAAAAGACAAAATAGTATGGGATGTAGGACATCAGACATATGTACACAAAATAATAACAGGAAGAAGAGAACAATTTAAGACAATAAGACAGAAAGGTGGATTATCAGGATTTCCAAAGGTTGACGAATCAGAATGTGATTGTTTTAATACAGGACATAGTAGTACATCAATATCAGCGGCATTAGGAATGGCAAGAGCAAGAGATTTAAAAAATGAAGATAATTCTGTACTAGCAATAATTGGAGATGGTGCATTAACAGGAGGGATGGCTCTAGAAGCTCTAAATGATGCAGGTTTTAGTAATACAAAAATAACAGTAATATTAAATGACAATGAAATGAGTATTTCAAAAAATATAGGTGGACTAAATCGATTTTTAAGTAGATTAAGGACAAAAAAGTTATACAAAAAATCAAACAATTCAATAAAGAGAATATTATATAAAGTTCCAATAGTAGGAAGGACAACAATTAAAATAACACAAAGACTAAAAAGAAGTATAAAACAGTTAATAATTCCAAAAATGTTTTTTGAAGATATAGGATTTACATATTTGGGACCAGTAAATGGACATAATATTGAACAATTAGAAAGTATAATGAATTTAAGTAGGCAAATTGATGGACCTGTACTGATACATATATTAACAAAAAAGGGTAAAGGATATAAATTTGCAGAAGAAAATCCAGACAAATTTCATGCTACATCACCATTTGACATTAAGACAGGTAAGCCAAAAAAACAAAAGACATTAGATTATTCAAAGATATTTGGAGATAAATTAGTAGAATTAGCAAGGAAAAATGAAAAAATAGTTGCCATTACTGCATCAATGAAAGATGGAACAGGACTTACAAAATTTCAACAAGAATTTCCAACAAGATTTTTTGATATAGGAATAGCTGAACAACATTGTGTAACAATGGCAGCAGGAATGGCAAGTCAAGGTATGATCCCAGTTGTACCTATATATTCATCATTTTATCAAAGAGCATATGATCAAATAATACATGATGTAGCAATGCAAAATTTACCTGTAGTAATGTGTGTAGATAGAGCAGGAATTGTTGGAGCAGATGGAGAGACACATCAAGGATTATTAGATATGGCTTTTTTAAGAATTGTTCCGAATTTAACAATAATGTCTCCAAAAGATTTTAAAGAACTTGAAGACATGCTTGAATTTGCAATTGATTTGAGAAGGCCAGTTGTATTAAGATATCCAAGAGGTGGAGAAGAACAGAATATAAAATTTTTAACACATCAAAGAATAGAAGAGGGAAAAGCAGAAATAATAAAAGAGGGAAAAGATATAAGTATATTAGCAATAGGAAATAAAGTTGCAGTAGCAATGCAATTGGCAGAAAAATTGAAATTAGAAAGTTTAGATGCAGAAATTATAAATGTTAGATTTATTAAACCTTTGGATAGAGATGTTATTAAACAGTCTATAGAAAAAACAAAAAATATTGTTACAATTGAAGATGGTACTATAATAAATGGATTAGCAACATCTATAAAAGAGTTAATTGTAGAAGAGGATTTGCAAAATGTTAAAGTGAAAACAATTGCATATCCTGATGAATTTATGAAGTATGGATATGTCCAGAAGTGAAGTTCCTGAAGGACATTGCTAGGAGGAAAAATGGATAAGCAACAATTATTAAGTGAATATAAGAAACAAGAAGATAAAATTATATTAGCACAAATTTTAGACAAAATTGAATTTTCAAAACAGAGAGAAAAATTAGAAAATACAGACTTTTTAGATATGTATCAAATATCATTAGTAAAAAGCTTTTTAAAGAAAATTGAATTTTCTAATTATATTTTATTTGGAGGTTTTGAAAATAGTGAGAGAAAAATATTAATAATTTATCCTGATAAATATGATCAGAATATGATTACAAAGAACTATAATAAAATATTGAAAGTTATAAGAATAGAACTTATTGAAGAAGAAAGAGGAAAACTTTCTCACAGGAATTATTTAGGTGGTATTGTTAAGTTGGGAATGAAAAGAGAGAAAGTTGGAGACATTATAGTTTCAGATGAAGGTGCAGATATTATTGTTAAAGAAGAAACAGCAGAGACATTAAAAAATGAATTATCAACACTAACTAGATTTGAAAATGCTAAATTTGAAATTATTGAGTATCAAGATTTAAGAGAACAAATTATAAAAGTCGAAGAGATAAGTATTATTGTACCTTCTTTAAGACTAGATAATTTTGTATCAGATTTAGCAAGAACATCAAGAAGTAAAGCTGTACAAATTATTGATAGTGAAAGGGTTTTTATTAATGGACAAAATGAAACAAAGTCTTCTAAGCAGGTTAAATTAGGTGATGTTATTACCATTAGAGGAAAAGGTAGGTTTGTGGTTAAAGAATTTTCAGGTAATACTAGAAGTGGTAGAACTGTTGTAAAAATAGAAAAGTATGTTTAATCAGTATCTTTTTTCATTATTATTGCATTATATTTATCATTATAGTAGTTTTTTCTTATACCAACATTTTTAAATCCTAACTTATTATATAAGGAAATTGCTGTTATATTATTTTCGTTAACTTCTAAATTTAAAATATCAATTTGTAAATCTTTAGCATATGAAATCAAGTTTTCTAAAAGGCATTTTCCAATTCCTCTTTTTCTATAATCTTTTTTAACAACAATATTCATAATATCAGCTTCGTTAATTATATGCTTAAAACCTGCAAAACCAAGAATTTGCAGGTTTTGATCTTTTACTACAATAAAATGTGAATTTTGACATTGTAGTTCTTGTTTAAATGTTGAAATTGTCCAAAAGTCATCAAATTCTGAAAATAAAATGTCTTGTATTTTTGTTAAATCTTCTAAAGTCATTTTACTAATTTCTAGTTCCATGCAGACCTCCACTATATTTTAGTTTTAGTTTTTTTCTCTAATTGGATTTCAGCTTGTGGCTTTTTTAAGTATAGAGGCAAAATGTCTTCACCTAATTTGTTATTTTTTATAAATTTATTGTATCCAACAATTCCTAAATTTTCTATATCAATAAAATCGTTACAATTAATACAATTCCCAACAAAATGAATTGTTTTATTATAATATTTATTTTTTAATAAGCTTAAAACATCATCAACACTTGTTGCATTTGGTTCTTCAACTATTGAATAAATGCTAGATTTACGTTCAAATAAACAAAAATAACAATTATTGTTTTTACAATCTATTGTACTACAAATTAGACCATCTTGATTTATTGAGTATGCATATGTTTCTAATGAAGTTACTCCAATACATGGAATATTAAGACTATCTGAGAATGCTTTTACAGTTGATATTCCAATTCTTAATCCAGTAAAAGATCCAGGTCCAATATCACAAACTAATAAATCAATATCCTTTAGTGTTAAATTACATGAGTTTAAAAGTTCTTGTATTGTTGGCATTAATGTTTCAGAATGTGTTAATCCATTATTTAATTCTATTTTTTTTTCTAGTTTTGTGTTTTGTAATATTGCAACACTACATAAATTGCTTGATGTATCTATACATAAAATCTTCAAAATAAACCTCCTTATAAAAGTTACTGTTCACAGCTTAAAATATTTTTAGAAAAGGTTATAAATATTGACTGTGTAGTAACTTATAAAATAATTTGTTGTATATTTAAAATTCTATAGTTTGGATTTTCTGAATCTCTTGAAAAATTAATTTTTGTGTAATTTCTTGGGATTAAATCTTGTATAACTTCTCCCCATTCTATAATACATATTCCTTTTTCAAAATATTCTTCTCCACCAATTTCGTAGAATTCTGTCGAATCTTCTAATCGATACACATCGAAATGAAAAATATTTATATTTTCTTTTTTATATTCATTAACTATTGTAAAAGTAGGACTAGAAATCTCATTTTCTAAACCAAAATAACTTAATATTCCTTCTGTGAATTTTGTTTTTCCAGAACCTAAATCTCCTGAAAGAACAATAATTTCATTATTTTTTAATTGGGATGCAAATTTTTTTGCAAATTTTTTTGTGTCTTCCTCTGATTTTGACTTGAAATTATAGTTTTGCATTTGTTCCTCCTACATTTGTATTGTATTTTTTATTATAATACAAATTTTTTTAGAATTCAATAATTGTTATTTTTAAGTTTTGGTTTTTTGCAAAAATATATTATTTAGAAAAAGATATATAATATTTAGAAAAAAATTATTCAAATATATTGCTAATTTTTTTTAATTGTAATATAATCGTAATGAAATTGTAATAAAAGTGAAATAAAAATAGAGGGAGAAGATATTTCATGTTTAAATTTGGATTAGGACAAGATGTCGGAATAGATTTAGGAACAGCGACAGTAATAGTATATGTAAAAGGAAAAGGAATAGTATTAAGAGAACCATCAGTTGTAGCAGTAGACAATAATACAGGAGATGTATTAGCAGTAGGAGGAGAAGCAAGAAGGATGTTAGGAAGAACTCCAGGAAATATTATAGCAACAAGACCATTACGAGAAGGAGTAATATCTGACTACACAGTAACTGAAAAAATGTTAAAATATTTTATAGGAAAAGTATGTGGAAAATCACTATTTGCACCAAATATAATGATATGTATACCTTCACAAGTAACTGAAGTTGAGAAAAAAGCAGTAATAGATGCTGCAATGCAGGCAGGAGCAAGAAAAGTCTATTTAATAGAAGAGCCAATCGCAGCTGCAATTGGGGCAGGTATTGATATAGCAAAACCATGTGGAAATATGGTAGTAGATATAGGCGGAGGAACAACAGATATAGCAGTAATATCATTGGGAGGATCTGTAGTAAGCTCATCATTAAAAGTAGCAGGAGACAAATTTGATGAAGCGATTATCAAATATGTAAAAAGGAGATACAATATAGCTATAGGAGAAAGAACAGCAGAAGACTTAAAAGTAAATATTGGATGTGTATATCCTAAAATACAAGATAGTGAAATGGATGTTAGAGGAAGAGACTTAACATCAGGATTACCTAAAACAGTAACAATACATTCTAGTGAAATGTTAGAAGCATTAATAGAACCAGCAATGATGATAGTAGATAGTGTACATGGAGTATTAGAAAGGACACCACCAGAGTTAGCAGCTGATATAAGTGATAAAGGAATTTATATGACAGGTGGAGGATGCCTTGTAGATGGCTTAGATAAGCTTTTACAAGAAAAGACAGGAATAAATGTAATGATAGCACAAGATACAGTTTCATGTGTTGCATTAGGAACAGGAAAAGCATTAGATAATTTGGATGCTTTAGATGGAAAGATAAAAAAATAAAAAAATGTAAAAATAAGGGAAATAAATTCAAAAATAAAAGAAAATTAAATTAATAAAATCCTTTAAATACCAATGTTTGGAATAGAAGGAAAAAAATGTAAATGTTATTAGCAAAATTTTCATGTTTTTTTAAATTTTGTATTGAAATCTAATTAAAAATGTGATATAAATAAAAAGTAGATATTAAAAAAATTGAAAGTTGTCTAGATAAAAATATATTTTGTAAAGTTTTTCACTT
>CAPNAQ010000073.1:0-4061 GCA_948663505.1 uncultured Clostridia bacterium
TTAGAAGATTTATTAATGTTATTTTGGAATAAAAAAATAAAAATATTATTAATAATAGCAATTTTTATACTAATAGGAATAATTTATACGATAGGATTTGTAACACCTGTATATACATCATCAACAACATTAGTTTTAGCAAAAGCAGAGAATTCCACAACACAAGACGAAAATACAATAACAACAACAGATATAACGATAAATTCTAAATTAGTTTCGACATATAGTGAAATAGTAAAAAGCAAAAATATTATGAGACAAGTTATATCTAATTTAGGAATTGATCTAAAAGAATCAGAATTAAGAAAAAATATAAAGGTTAGTTCTGTAAAAGATACAGAATTAATTGAAATATCAGTAACAAATGAAAATTCAGCAAATGCTTCTAAAATAGCAAATGAAATAGCAAAGGTTTTTACAGCAAAAGTATCAGAAATATATAATATTAATAATGTTTATGTATTAGATGAAGCAGAAACAAGTAATACACCATCAAATTTAAATCATGTAAAAAATGTTATGATATTTGCATTTGTAGGAGTAGTAGTTTCTGTAATGTATGTATTATTAATAAATATATTAGATACAACAATAAAATCTTCTGAAGAAATAGAAAAAGACTTTAAAATACCTGTACTTGCAACAATACCAATGTATAATTTTGAAAATGACAAAGGAGGAAAGATAAAATGATGAAGAAAAAGAAAGAATTAATAGCGCAAAAAGATCCAAAGTCACCTGTATCAGAAGTATTTAGAACTTTAAGAACTAATATACAATTTATGAGTACAAATAAAAAATTGCAAACATTATTAATTACATCAACATTTCCAGATGAAGGAAAAAGTTTAGTAGCTTCTAATCTAGCAATAACATTTGCACAAGCAGGTAATAAAGTTATACTAATAGATGCAGATATGAGAAAAGGAAGACAATTTAAAATATTTGATGTATTACCAAAGCCAGGACTTTCAAATTATTTATCTGGAATAGATGTCCAAAATCCTAATGATATTAATATATCTGAATATGTGCAAAAAACAAATGTTGAAAATTTACTGATTATGACTGCAGGTAATATACCACCAAACCCATCAGAATTATTAGTATCACCACAAATGACAAGACTGTTAGAAGATTTAAAAGAAGTTTGTGATATAATAATAATTGATGGTACACCATGTGAGTTGGTTACAGATTCTGTTATTTTATCAAGAATAGTTGATTCAACAGTAATTATAACTGCACATAAAGAAACAAAAAGAGACAGTTTGGCGAGAGTTATTAAAAGTATTAAAAATGTTGGCGGAAATATTGCTGGTGTTGTAGTTAATAAAACACCAGTTTCAGGAAAAGAGTATAATGAAAAATATTATTATTATTTATCAAATAATAGTTTATCAAAGACAAATAGTTCTAATAGTTTAAAGACTAAAGAAAGTGATATAAATAGAAATAATTTACAAGAGCATAGAAAAGATAGTATTAAGAATGAAGATTTAGAAGTTCCTAAATTTATAAAAAATAAAGATATTAATAATATTTGAAAAAGTTTAGACTAAAGTAAGGAGAACAATAATGATAGACTTTCACACACATATAATATCAAATATAGATGATGGTGCAAGAAATATAGAAGAAACATATAATTTAATAAAAGAAGCAAAAAATGCAGGATTTGAAGGAATTGTAGTATCTCCACATTATATAGAAAATTATTATGAAACAAATGCACTAGAAAAAAATATTTTAGTAAAAGCAATAAGTGAAAATTTAAAAAACAATGGAATAGAAATGAAACTGTATATAGCAAGTGAAATCTATTTATCAGAAAATATAATGCATTTATTAGAAGAAGGAAAAGCATCAACAATCAATAATAGTTGTTATGTTTTATTTGAAATGCCTTTAAATGTAAAACCATTAAATTTATATGATATAATATATTCTCTACAAGAAAATAAATTGATACCTATATTAGCTCATCCAGAGAGATATAGCTTTATTCAAAAAGATCCTCAAATGGTGTATGATTTAGTAGAAAAAGGTGTATTAATGCAAGCAAACTATGGAAGCTTTTTAGGTAGATATGGAAAAGGTGCTAAGAAAATAGTTCAGAAATTATTAGAAAATGATTTGATTCATTTTCTAGGTACAGATGTACATAGACAAAATACTATATATAAAGATATGCCACAAGCATTAGAAACAATAAGAGAAATTATAGAAGAAGATAAATTAGATAAATTGACTACAATTAATCCTAAGCTAGCATTAGCTAATAAAAAAATAGAAATAGAGGAACCTTTAAGAGTTAAGTTATCATTGAAGGAAAGAATAATGATGTTTTTTATATAATAGGAAACAATATGAAATTGATTACAGTGAATAACGACTCAGGGTCGAACTCATTTTTTTAAATTAATATTATTTGGCTTTGATTAGTTTTATTTTAAACAATAAAGAAGAAGGGAAGTTATTATTTTGAGAAGATATTTTGGAACAGATGGAATAAGAAGAATTGCTAATTCTGAACTTACACCAGAATTAGTATATAAAGTTGCAAAAGCAGGAGCATATGTATTATCAAAACATAGTGATAATACACCAACAATATTAATAGGTAGAGATACACGAATATCAGGAACTTTAATAGAAAGTGCAATGGTAGCAGGTTTTTTAAGCTATGGTGCGAATGTTAAATTATTAGGAGTAATACCAACTCCAGCAGTAGCATATTTAACAAGAAAGTTAAATGCAGATGCAAGTGTTGTTATATCAGCATCACACAATACTTTTGAATTTAATGGAATTAAATTTTTCAGTAATAAAGGTACAAAAATACTTGATTCATTAGAAGAAGAAATAGAAGAAGTGATGGATTCAGGAAAAATACAAGAATTAACAGCGATAAATGATAAGATAGGTGTTTCTGAATATAGACAAGATTTATTAGATGAATATGTATATTTTTTTAGAAAAAATTTTGAAGACAATTTAGAAAAGATAAATAAAGAGGACTTTGTTGTTGGGATAGATACAGCAAATGGAGCGACATCTATAGTAGCAGAAAAAGTTTTTAAATCTTTAGGAATAAAATATAAGATAATAAACAATAATCCAAATGGAATAAATATAAATAATAATTGTGGTTCAACACATTTAAATTCTCTAAAAGAATTTGTTAAAGAAAATAATTTAAGTCTAGGTGTTGCATATGATGGAGATGGAGATAGATGTTTAGCAGTTGATGAGAAGGGAAATGAAATAGATGGCGATAAAATTATGGCAATAATATCAAACTATCTAAGAAAAAAAGGAAAATTATCTAAAGATGCTATAGTAGCTACAGTAATGAGTAATCTAGGGTTAAACAAATATGCTGAAGAAACAGGATTAAATATAGTACAAACAAAAGTCGGAGATAGATATGTTTTAGAAGAAATGCAAAAACAAGGTTATAATTTCGGTGGAGAGCAATCAGGTCATGTAATATTATTAGACTATAATCCAACAGGTGATGGAATATTAACATCATTAATGCTAATACAGGCTATTTTAGAGGAAGGAAAAACATCATCTGAAGTTTCACAAATTATAAAATTATATCCTCAAGCTATTGTAAATGCTAAGGTTAATTCAAATAAAAAATATGATTATGATAAAGACGAAGAAATAAAATTTGCAATAGAAAAATTAGAAAAAGAATTTACAGGAAATGGAAGAGTGTTAATTAGACCTTCTGGAACAGAACCATTAGTTAGGGTTATGATAGAAGGTGAAAATCAAGAATATATTACAAAAAAAGCTAAACAAATAGCTGAATTAATAGAAAGTAAATTGAAATAATTTAAATAAGAGTATAATTAAAGCCAAATAATATGAATTTTCAAGAATTCCATTTTTCTTATAATATTGTTTGGCTTTAATTAGTTTTGTTTTCAAAAGCTTTTACAATAATTCTTTTTTTATTTAAATTGTTACAAGTAATGAGAGTAAGTTGTGTTTTTGTTTTATCAAATAAATATATAGGTGAAAAATCTGTACTATCAATTTCATAA
>CAPNAQ010000073.1:4104-8702 GCA_948663505.1 uncultured Clostridia bacterium
TTAAAATTTCATCATTAATTTCTAAAGATGATATTTGGCTAAAAAATTTATTATTATCATAATTATGACCTATAATACATAAGTTGCCTAATTCGCCAGGAAAAGGTCCATAAAATCTGCAAGGTGCAATTTTTAAAAGTTCATCATTATAATTAGAAAAGATAGGATAATATAAATTAATTTTTTTAATTTCAATAATTCCAATAATAGATGAATTTTCATATAAATTAGTAAAGTTATCTTCTAAATAATTAGAATAAAGTTTTGTTATTTCATAATTTTGTAAAATAGACTTGGAATATTTTTCTTGATTGTTTAATTTTAATTTTGTATATCCAATATCTAATTTAACATTATAAGTTTTTCTAAAATTGGAATTTTAATATTTTATTTTTTTTATGTGATTTAGATTTGCTTTCTAAATTAGTTTCTAAAATTTGATTCATTGTTCTTTCTCCTAATAATATTATTAGCACAAAACAGAAAAATATGAGATGACCATGAGAAAATTAAAAAAGTACTTGAAATTTAAAAAAAAAATGGTATAATAAAAACATAAAAATAAAAAAGAAAAACAAAAGTAAGGACAACATAAATTATAAAATAACTTATAGAGAGCCAAAGGAAGCTGGAAATTTGGTAAGTAAAAATAATTTATCATCACCATACTGTTTTCAAACTGAAAAAATAAAATTAATTAAGTTTGAACGTAAATCTGCGTTAAAGAAGAATAAGATAATAATGAAAAAACATTATTAAAATAGGTGGTACCGCGGAAAAATTCGCCCTAATATACAGTTAATGTGTATTAGGGCTTTTGAGATTTTAAGGAGGAGATAAAAATGCAAGAATTAAAAATTGGAAGAATTTACAAACATTTTAAAGGAGACTATTATGTAGTAGAAGGAACTGCAAAAGATTCAGAAACAAAAGAAGAAATGGTAGTATATAGAAGATTGTATGAAGATGGAGATTTATGGGTCAGACCAAAAGAGATGTTTTTATCAGAAGTAGACCATAAAAAATATCCAGAAGTAGAGCAAAAGTATAGATTTGAGTTGCAAGAAATAAAAAGTGTGGCACACAAAGATTAATTAAGATAGCTGTTCGAGCAAAAGCGAGTTACAGATATCTTATGCAGAATTTATTTCATAAATTCTGTAAACATTAGAGAACAATAGGGGCTTGATTAAAGTTTAATATATTACAAACAGTCGCTTTCAAGCCCCTTTGGACAAAAACGTCCATTTAGGGACAGTCCCCATTTGGACATTGAAAGAGAGGTATGAATATGTATAAAAAAGTTGAATTAAAAGATGGCTTTGTAGGAATGGAAAAAGAAGTTGCAGAAAAATGGAAAGAAAAAGACATAATCAAGAAAAATTTTGAAATGAATAAAGGAAAAAGATATTTTACATTTTATGATGGACCACCAACAGCAAATGGAAAACCACATGTTGGGCACATTGAAACAAGAGTTATGAAAGATATTATACCAAGATATAAAGTTATGAAAGGATATCAAGTTATAAGAAAAGCAGGGTGGGACACACATGGATTACCAGTTGAACTTGAAATTGAAAAAAAACTTGGAATATCAGGAAAACAACAAATTGAAGAATATGGTGTAGAAAAGTTTGTTAAAGAATGTAAGGAAAGTGTTTTCACATATGTTAATATGTGGGAACAAATGACAAATAAAGTTGGATATTGGGTTGATATGGAAAATCCATATGTAACATATCATAATGAATATATTGAGTCTGTATGGTGGGCATTAAGCCAATTATGGGAAAAAGGTCTTTTATATGAAGGACATAAAGTAATGCCATATTGTCCAAGATGTGGAACAGCATTATCATCACATGAGGTTGCACAAGGTTATAAAGATGTAAAAGATTTAACTTGTATTGCAAAATTTAAAGTTTTAGAATCGCAAGAAAATTTAGAAGTTCCAGTAGATGAAAAAACTTATATTTTGGCATGGACAACAACACCATGGACATTACCTTCAAACTTAGCATTATGTGTAAATAAATCTTACACATATGTAGAAGTTAAAGCAAATATAGGAACAGATGATGAACCAGTATATGAAAAATATATTTTAGCAAAAGATTTATTAGAAGCAGTCTTAAAAGAAACACCTTATGAAATAATTAAAGAATTTAAAGGTGAAGAATTATTAGGTCTAAAATATGAACAATTAATGCCATTTGCAAAAGTAAATGGAAAAGCATTTATTGTAATTCATGGAGACTATGTAAACTTAGAAGATGGTACAGGAATAGTTCATATTGCTCCAGCTTATGGTGAAGATGACAGTTTAGTTTCAAAACAAAATGGAATTACATTTGTAAATTTGGTAGATAAATCAGGAAAATTTTTGCCTGAAGTAGAACCTTGGGCAGGTAGATTTGTCAGAGATTGTAATGAGGATATTTGTAAATGGCTTGCTGAGCAAAATAAATTATTTAGCAAAGAAAAGCATTTACACTCATATCCACACTGCTGGAGATGTGACACGCCACTTTTATATTATCCAAAAGAAAGCTGGTTTGTTGCAATGAGCAAACTAAGAGATAAATTAGTTGAAAACAATAATAAAGTAAAATGGTATCCTGATACAATTAGAACAGGAAGATTTGGAAAATTCTTAGAGAATGTAATTGACTGGGGTATTTCAAGAGACAGGTATTGGGGAACACCACTTCCAATATGGACATGTGAAGATGAACATTGTGGTCATCAAGAATGTATAGGAAGTATAGAAGACTTAAAAGCAAAAGCAATAAATTGTCCAGAAGATATAGAATTACACAAACCATATATAGATGAAGTTAATTTAAAATGTCCAAAATGTGGAAAGAAAATGACAAGAGCAAAAGAAGTTATAGACTGCTGGTTTGACTCAGGATCAATGCCATTTGCACAATTGCACTATCCATTTGAAAATAAAGAATTATTTGATACAAACTTTCCAGCACAATTTATATCAGAAGCAATTGATCAAACAAGAGGATGGTTTTACACATTAACAGCACTTGGAACAGCTTTATTTGGAAAAACACCATTTGAAAACTGTATAGTATTAGGACACGTATTAGACGAAAAAGGACAAAAAATGTCAAAATCAAAAGGCAATGGAGTAGACCCAATGATGTTATTAGATACAGCAGGAGCAGACGCAACAAGATGGCACTTCTATACAGTATCAGCACCATGGTTACCAACAAGATTAGGACTAAATAATGTACAAGAAACACAAAGAGGATTTTTAAGTACATTATGGAATGTATACTCATTCTATGTTTTATATGCAGAAATTGACCAATTTAATCCACTAAACTATAAAGATTTTAAAATAACAAATGTAATGGATAAGTGGATAATTTCTAAATTAAATACAGTAATAAAAGAAGTAGATGAAAAGTTAGAAAAATATGATATAACATCAGCAGCACTTCAAATTGAGAACTTTACAGATGAACTTTCAAACTGGTATGTACGTAGAAATAGAGAAAGATTTTGGAGTCAAGAATTAACAGAAGACAAAATAGGAGCATATGTAACACTATATGAAGTATTAGTAAAAATAGTAAAAATATCAGCACCTTTTGTACCATTTATAACAGAAGAAATATATCAAAATTTAGTAGCAGGATTAGATAACACAGCACCTGAGAGTATACATTTATGTACATGGCCTGAATATAATGCACAAGCAGTTAATAGTGAATTAGAAAAAGAAATGAGCTTAGCATATACTATTGTAAAATTAGGAAGAAGTGCAAGGAATTCAGTAAATATTAAAAATAGGCAACCATTGTCAGAAATGCTAATATCTATTGATACATTACCAGAATATTATTCAGATATAGTAAAAGAAGAATTAAACGTAAAAGATATTAAACTGGGAGAAGAGATGGCAGAATATGTAAATTTTGAAATAAAGCCAAATTTACCAATATTAGGAAAAGAATATGGAAAATTAATCCCTAAAATAAAAGAAGAAATTGCAAAGAAAAATCAGATGGACTTAGCAAATACAGTAAAAAATGGAGGAATAGAATATATTGAGATAGAAGATACTCAAATTGGTCTAAATTCAGAGAATTTACTTGTAACAATGCAGGGAAAAGAAGGATTTGCATTTGCAGGAGAAGGTGAAATAGGTATTGTTTTAGATACTCATATTACACAAGAATTAAAAGAAGAAGGATATGTAAGAGAAATTTTATCAAAGGTACAAAATATGAGAAAAGACAAAGGATTTGAAGTATTAGATAAAATAAATCTTTATGTATATGGAAATGAAATGCTAGAAAATGTAATAAGAGCAAATTCTGAATTAATTAAACATGATACATTAACTTTAGATATTATATATGAAAAAGATACAAAAGATTATACAGAAACAAATATTAATGGGGAACTACTTAATATAGATGTTGAAGTTGTAAAATAGTTGTAAAATAATTGTTGTAGATTTATGTAGATCTGTATATTTTTATTTGTAAAAAAGAATGTAGATGTAACATTTTTTAATTCTTTATATTATAATAATAGAAAAAATATGAAACTTTTTGATTTCTTAT
>CAPNAQ010000074.1 GCA_948663505.1 uncultured Clostridia bacterium
TAGATTAATATTATTTATATTTTCTTAAATTTATATCTAACTTAATTTATATAAAGAAACTGTAACATTATTGCCATCTGAAGAAGCTTTAATTTTAATATCATTACCTAAATCATTTTTAAACTTAAGGTCATAACTACCATATGCTACAGCAGCATCTTTTCCAGTTTGAATATAAGGAACCTTGTTGCTATGCTCATGTCTTTCAGTAACAACTAAAGTTGGCACAGCTAAAATAGCATTATATAATGTTGTGCTAACTTGACAGTTTCCGTCCACCAAGACCTTTTTTCTTATTACCATCTTTATCAAAGATGTCAGCTTTTTGATAACCTTTAGAAGTTGTAGCTTGTCCTACTGTATCACAAAAGGAAAATACTGAACCATTAGACACGATAGTATCATTTAATGTCGAACAAGTTATATTGATATTATTTTGTCTACTAGAATCTTTAGTGTAGATTTTTGTAGAAAAAGTTGCAATTTCTTCTTCTTTTTGATTAGGTAATCCTGTAGCATTTTTTTGTATTTCAACAACATTTTTAGAAACTTCATTTAATTCATTTTTGGTAGTTTCATTACTATTTTTAGAAGTATCATTTGTTGAAGTTCTACTTGTTTCATAGTTGTTTTCAGCTTTATTATCATTTTTATTGTTATTATTAAAAAATAGAAAAATTATGATTCCTATTATTAATAACAAAATTAATATTATCCATAATTTATTTTTCAAATTTATCACCAATATTATTATTACTCTAAATTTATAAAATATACATGTTAATTATTGAAAGTTTTGACCAAAAGAAAGAGAGAGGTTATATGAAGATAGAAGAAATTTTAAGATATTTTCCAAGTAATATATATCAAATTTTATACAAAATATTTGAAGAAGATGAAAAAATTATAGATGAAGTTAGAGAAATAAGAATAAAAGCCCAAAGACCTATTGTAATAAAATTAAAAGATAGTGATTTTATATTAGAATACATAGTATCACAAACTGAAATATTAAGCATAGTTGAAAAAATATGTGAAAATTCTATTTATGCATATAAAAATCAAATTTGTGATGGATATATAACTGTACAAGGAGGACATCGTGTTGGTATTACTGGTACATGTGTTATTGAAGATGGAAAGATTATAAATGTTAAATATATATCAAGTCTAAATTTTAGGATTGCTAGAGAGGTTATTGGCTGTAGTAACAAAATTTTACCTAGTATTCTAGATATTGAGAATAAAACAGTTTTTAATACAATTATTGTATCTCCTCCTGCTAAAGGGAAAACAACAATGTTAAGAGATATTGTTAGACAAATTAGTAATGGTATTAAAGAAATTAATTTCGTTGGTAAAACTGTTGGATTAGTTGATGAAAGAGGAGAAATTGCGGCTTGTTATAGGGGGATTCCTCAAAATGATGTTGGTGTTAGAACAGATGTTATTGAAAATGTTAGTAAAGATCTGGGGATGAGATTGCTAATTAGAAGTATGTCTCCAGATATTATTGCTTGTGATGAGATAGGTAATAGTCATGATATTGAGGCTATAAAATATGCATTTTTTTCTGGTGTTAAAGGTATTTTTACGGCTCATGGTAAAAATATGGATGATTTAAAAAGTAATGTTAAAATTTATGATTTGATTGAAAATAAACAAATTGAGAAAATTGTTTTTTTATAAAAAATGATATACAATGTTTTTCATAAATGTCAAATTTTTAAAACAGAAATTTATTGACAATTCACTTAAAAAAAAGTATAATATAAATGTATTATTAAAAAGAAATTGATTAAAAATAATATGAAATATATATTGAAAGGGAATGATAATAAAATGCTTAAAAAATACTGGAAAAAAATAGGAATGTTAATATTAATAATAGCATGTGTATTTAATGTAATGAATAAACTAGTACACAAATTATCATTAAATAAAGAAATGATTGAATCAGCACAATATATGTTTAGTGAAGAAAAAGAAAATAATCAAGACACAAAAAAATAATACTTGAAAAAATAAAAAAAATATGATATTATAAAAAAAGTCATGTAAAAAAAGAAAAAAGAGGTGAAAAACAGATGAAAGAAGGAATACATCCAACATATAACCAAACAACAATCACATGTGCATGTGGAAATGTTTTAGAAGTTGGTTCAACAAAAAAAGATATAAAAGTAGATGTATGTTCAAAATGTCATCCATATTGGACAGGTAATTTAAGACAAGAAACAGCTGGAGGAAGAGCAGAAAAATTCAAAAAGAAATATAATCTTGGATAAAAATAAAGAAGAAGTATTAGCAAATTACTTCTTTTATTTTTTTGTTACTAGTCAGCCATAATTAAAATATTTTACCACTATTGTTTTAAAGTCTTACTAGTAACATTTTTTTACCTTTTTTTGACAGTAATATTGCAAAAACTGACAAAATATAATAAAATAAATAGCAGTGGAGGTATTAGAATTGGAAACAGAGCAAGAAATAGAAAAACAAAGAGAATATATAGTGAAAGTAAAAGAAATAAATAAAAACAAGAAATTAAAATATAGTATACTAACAATGGGATGTCAACTAAATGAAAATGACTCAGAAAAAATATGTGGAATGTTAGAAGAAATGGAATATACCAAAACAGAGGATCAAAAGGAAGCTGATGTAACAGTATTTAATACATGTTGTGTAAGAGAAAATGCAGAAGACAAGTTATTTGGAAAATTAGGAGAATTAAAAAAAATAAAAGAAGCAAAAGGAACAATAATAGCTATAGGTGGATGTATGATGCAAGAAAAACATATAACAGATAAAATAAAAGAAAGCTATCCATACACAGACATAATATTTGGAACACATACATTACATAAATTCCCAGAAAATTTATATAAAGTATTAGAAGAAAAAAGGAAACAAGAAGACATATTAGACATTGAAGGAAAGATATATGAAGGATTACCAATAAAAAGAGATAGTAAAATAAAAGCGTCAGTTACAATAATGAATGGATGCAATAATTTTTGCAGTTATTGCATAGTACCATATGTAAGAGGAAGAGAAAGAAGTAGAACACCAAAAGCAATAATAGAAGAAGTAAAAGATTTAGCAAAGCAAGGATACAAGGAAATAACTTTATTAGGACAAAATGTAAATTCATACTTAAGAGCAGAAAAAAATAAAAAAACATTAGAATTATCAATATTATCAGAACAAAAATATAAGGAAAATGAACAAGCAAATGTGAAGTTTGAAGAATATGAAGGTGTAAATTCTTTTGCAACATTATTAAAAGCACTAAACAAAATTAAAGGAATAGAAAGAATAAGATTTGTATCACCACATCCAAAAGATTTTACAGATGATGTAATAGAAGCAATAGCAACATGTGATAAAGTATGTAAATTAGTACATTTGCCACTACAATCAGGAAATACAAAAGTTCTAAAAGAAATGAACAGAAAATACACAAAAGAACAATATTTAAATTTAGTAGAAAAAATGAAAGCAAGAATACCAAATTTAACACTATCAACAGACATAATTGTAGGATTTCCAGGAGAAACAAAAGAAGAATTTGAAGATACATTAGATGTTGTAAGAAAAGTAAAATTTGAACAAGTATATATGTTTATATATTCAAGAAGAGTAGGAACTTTAGGAGACAACATGGAAAATCAGATACCTGATGAAATAAAACATAAAAGATTTGATAAATTAAAAACTTTAGTAGAAAGTCAAATTGAAGAAAATAATCAAAAATATGTAGGAACAATTCAAAAAGTTTTAGTCGAAGGAACCAGCAAAAACAATGAAGAAATGCTCACTGGTAGAACAGACAACAATAAAGTTGTTATTTTTGAAGGAGACAAGAACTTAATAGGAAAAATGATAGAACTAAAAATTGTATCTGAACATATGTGGTATTTAAAGGGAAACATGTGACAAATGTGACAAGAGGGGCGTCCCTTTTTGGCACGAAAATATAAAATGTGACAAAAAGGGACGCCCCCATTGTCACGAAGGAGGTAAAAAATGGCAGAATATTCACCAATGATGCAGAAATATCTTGAAACAAAAGAACAATATAAAGACTGCATATTATTTTATAGACTAGGAGATTTTTATGAAATGTTCTTTGAAGATGCAATAACAGTATCAAGAGAACTAGAACTTACATTAACAGGCAAAGATTGTGGACAAGAAGAAAGAGCTCCGATGGCAGGAGTCCCACATCATGCAGCAGAAATGTATATATCAAGGCTAGTTGCAAAAGGATATAAGGTTGCAATATGTGAACAATTAGAAGACCCAAAAGAAACAAAAGGAATAGTAAAAAGAGGTGTAATAAGAGTTGTAACACCAGGAACTGTTGTTGAAAGTAATATGCTTGAAGAAAGAAAAAACAATTTTATAATGTCAATATATAAAGCAGGAATATATTTTGGAATAAGTGTATGTGATATATCAACTGGGGAATTTTATTCAGCAGAGATAAAAGATAATCAAAATTTTCCATTATTATTAGATGAAATTGCAAGATATATGCCATCAGAACTTGTAATAAATAATATGATGTCAAATTGTGAAGAAGAAATATCTAAAATTAAAGAAAGATTTGATTTATATATAACACAATTTGATGATAAGTTTTTTACTGATGAGACAAGTAACATAAAAAATAGATTTAATATTGTAGATACTAATCAAAATGAGTTAGAAAATATTAATGACATAAATTTGGCAATTAGCTCAATAAATGCATTAGTAGAATATATTGAACAAACTCAAATGACTACATTAGATCATATTAATAAAATAGTAGTATATAATATTTCAAAATATATGTCACTTGATGTAAATGCTAGAAGAAATTTAGAAATAACAGAGAAAATGAGAGATAAATCAAAAAAAGGAACATTATTATGGGTATTAGATAAGACATCAACATCAATGGGAGGGCGAGCATTGAGAAGATGGCTAAATGATCCACTTATAGATACAACAGAAATAAATAGAAGGCTAACATCAGTAAAAGAATTAAAAGATGATATTATTTTAAGAGGAGATATAATAGAAAATCTAAAAAAAGTATATGATATAGAACGTTTAGCTGGAAAAATGGCTTATGGTAATGCAAATGCAAGAGATATGATTACATTAAAAAATTCTCTTTCTAAATTACCAGAATTAAAAAAAGTTTTATCAAGTACAAAATCAGAAATGCTAAAAGATTTATATGAAAATTTAGATGAATTACAAGATATTTATGCACTAATAGAAAAATCAATAGTAGAAGATCCGCCAATGACAATTAAAGATGGTGGAATTATAAAATTTGGATATGATGAAGAAATAGATAAATTAAAAACAGCAACAACAGAAGGAAAAAATTGGATTATAAAATTAGAAGCAGAAGAAAAAGAAAAAACAGGAATTAGAAATTTAAAAGTTGGATTTAATAAAGTATTTGGGTACTATATAGAAGTAACTAAATCAGGATTAGATCAAGTGCCAGAAAGATATATTAGAAAACAAACTTTAACAAATGCAGAAAGATATATAACAGAAGAACTAAAAGATTTAGAAAATCAAATTTTAGGAGCAGAAGAAAAAGTAGTAAATTTAGAGTATAACGCATTTGTACAAATAAGAGAAGAAATTGCAAGAAATGTAAAAAGATTACAAAAATCAAGTAATGTAGTATCAACATTAGATGTAATAACATCATTTGCAACAGTTGCAGAAGATATGAATTATTGTATGCCACAAGTAGACAATTCAGGAGTAATTGATATAAAAGGAGGAAGACATCCAGTAATAGAAAAAATACTAGGAACAGGAATATTTGTTGAAAATGATACATATTTAGATAAAGAAGAAAATAGGCTATCAATAATAACTGGACCAAATATGGCAGGAAAATCAACATATATGAGGCAAGTTGCAATAATTACATTAATGGCACAAGTAGGAAGCTTTGTACCTGCAACAGAAGCGAAAATAGGTGTAGTTGATAAGATCTTTACAAGAGTTGGAGCATCAGATGATCTAAGTATGGGACAAAGTACATTTATGGTAGAAATGATGGAAGTAGCGACAATACTAAAAGAAGCGACATCAAATAGCCTAGTAATATTAGATGAAATAGGAAGAGGAACATCAACATATGATGGATTATCAATAGCATGGGCAGTTGCAGAATATATAGCAAATAAAGAAAAATGTGGAGCTAAAACATTATTTGCAACACATTACCATGAACTTACAGAACTTGAAGATAAACTTGAAGGTGTAAAAAACTATAATATAGCAGTTAAAGAAAAAGGAGAGGATATAATCTTTTTAAGAAAAATATTAAGAGGAGGAACAGATGAAAGTTATGGAATACATGTTGCTCGCTTGGCAGGTGTTCCAAAAGCTGTTACACAAAAGGCTGATGAAATATTAAAAAACTTAGAAAGAAAAAATATTTTAACTGGCAAAAAACAAGAAAAAGAAGATAAAAAACATGTTGAAGGTCAATTTGATATGTTTAATTATAAGTTAGCTGAAATTGCTCATGAGGTTGATAAAATCAATTTAAATGAGTTAACTCCTATTGATGCTTTGAATACTTTAGTTAAAATTAAAGAGAAAATAAAATAAACGTGACAAAGGGGGCGTCCCTTTTTGTCACGCGAATAAAGACAAGGACTTTAAATGTTCAAAACAGAAATAATGTTATTAATGCTTGCTTTTGTTCTATTTAAAAAATGTTAAATTAATAAATATATAAAACGTGACAAAAAGGGACGCCCCTCTTGTCACACATTCAAAGTTTTATTATGAGTATATATAACCATACCTGGTTTAGCTCCAGATGGCTTTTTTACAAACTTAACTTCACAATAATCGACAGGAACATTTGAAGAATTTTTTGCTTTACTATGTCTAGCAGCTATTTTAGCAACCTTTATTAAAATGTCATCACTTGGGTAAGGTGTATTATTCTCAATTCTTAAAATTGTATGGCTACCATGAAAGTCTTTGGTATGAAACCATAAGTCATTTTTATTTGCATATTTTAAAGATAAATAATCATTTTCTTTGTTATTTCTTCCAACTAAAACAGTATATCCATCAATTGTATATTTTATTGGATTAAATGATACAGTTTTATTTTTAGTAAATTTTGATTTTTTTACTTTAGACTTCTTTGAATTTGAATTAGTAGTCTTTATAGTAGTTTCTTTAAAAATATCATTTTCAGAAATTTCTTCAAAAATTTCGGTTACTTCTTCTAAAGAACTACAATTTTCTAATTCATATACAACACTTTCAATATAATTAAGTTCTTTTAAAGTTTCTTTTTTTTGTTCAGATACTATTTCCAAAGCATTTTTTAATTTGGAATATTTTTTGAAAAATCTTTTTGCATTAATACTTGGAGAGTATTTGTTATCTAGTTTTATTTTGACTTTTTTATTGTTATCATAATAATTTTCTAATTCAATTTCTTCCATATTTTTATTAGGGATTTTGTATAAATTAGCAGTAATAAGTTCACCATAAACTCGATATTTATCCATATCATCACATTCTTGCAGCTTCTCATTTATATTTGAAAGCCTTTTATTATATTTTTTTAATGTATCTAAGATTAATTTTAAGAGAGTATTTCTATAATTTTTAAATGTTTCATTTGTTTCTTTACTAAAATAAAAATCATCTAAAAAGAAGTTTAATGTAAAAATTTCATTTGTTTGTTTAGGAATTAGAACGTAATCTTTTACAATTCCTTGTTCATTTTCTATTTTTTCAAATGATAAATTTTTTGTTCCTATTCTATTAATTATATCATTTATATAATTAAAAATTAGATTTATGCTATCATCTGATACTTTTGTGATGTTTAATTTTTTTATAATTTCGTTTATAAAGTTTTTGGATATCCCATTAAATGTATTTGAAATACAAATAGGTAATTCATTAATATCTGTAGTATTTATATATTTTTTGAAATCATTGTAATCTTTTAAATCTAAAAAGTTGTTTTTATTTGATGTAGGAAAAGTGTATTTTGTGTGTGGTAAAATATCTCTATAATTTTCATCTTTTTCTTTTATATGTCTTAGACTATCAACTATGATATTTACTTCATCTAATAAAATAATATTACTGTGTTTTCCCATTAATTCTATTACTAATTTTTTTGATATGATGTCATCTAGGTCATCAAATCCTTCAAATTCTATTATTATTAATCTTTCTAAATCAAATGTTATTATATTTTTTAGTTTTAAACCTATTAGATGTTTTCTTAACAACATACAGAAATTAGGTGCTTCTTGTGGATTTGGTTTTGTTTTTGTTGTTAGGTTTATTCTGCAGTTTTGTGCTTCTATACATACATTTAAAGCATAGTTTTTTCCATCTTTATACATTCCTAATATAATTGTGTTTTTGTTTGGTTGATATATTTTATCTATTCTTGAATCCCTTAATTCTAATAATTCCTCTGTTATTGCTTTTGTTACGATTCCATCAAATGCCATTTTATTCATTCCTTTCGTATTATATGATTATATATAATAACATATTTTGGATTTGCAAGCTATAGTATTTTATTTTTAATTTTTGGTTTTTTGCAAAAATATATTATTAAGAAAAAAAGATATATTTTTTCT
>CAPNAQ010000075.1 GCA_948663505.1 uncultured Clostridia bacterium
TAAAATAAAAATAGATATAGTAAAATTGTAAATACTAAAAGAAAAAGTTTGGAGGAAAACGAATGAAAAGCAAAAACGAACTTAGTTATAAAGAATTAAAAATGACATGTGAACAAAACATATTCAATTTTGAAACAACACAAGATGTAGAATCAATAACAACAGGAATAGGTCAAGAAAGAGGAATAAAAGCACTAGAATTTGGATTACAAGTAGATGTAAAAGGATATAATTTATATCTTGAAGGACCTAGTGGCGTTGGAAAAACAATGTATACAAAAAATTATTTAAATAAAATATCAAAAAAGAAAAAAATACCAAATGATTGGTGTTATATTTATAATTTTGAAGTTCCAAATGAGCCAATAGCAGTATCATTACCTGCTGGACAAGGAAAAGAATTTAAAGAATCAATGGATGGATTCATTTTAGAAATAAAAAAAGATATCAAAAAGACTTTTAATGCAGACGATTTTGAAAAAGAAAAAACTTTAATTAGACAAGAATATGAAGAGAAACGTTCTGCTTTATTAGATAAATTAAATGATGAAGCTTCTAAATATGATTTTCAAGTAAAAGCATCCCAAAATGGAATTTATATGATGCCAATTGTTAATGGAAAAGCAATAGATGAAAATGAATTTGAAAAATTAGATGACACACTTAAACAACAGTATGAAGAAAAATCTACTATTGTGCAATCTCAAATTATGGAAACAATTGAACAAATAAAAGTAATTGAGAGGCAATCAGATAAAAAGATAAATGAGTGGCAATCTAATATAGCTCTTCTTACAGTTAATGTTCACATTAACTATTTAAAATCAAAATTTAAAAGAAATAAGAAGATAACGAAATTCTTAAATGATGTAAAAACTGATGTATTAAAAAATGTATCATATTTTGTTGATGAAGAAAAAGAACAAGAAAAGCAACAACAAAATAACCCTGCAAATAAAAAAACAGATCCTTCTTTAAATTATCGTGTTAATTTATTTGTAGATAATTCGAACCGTGAAGGTGCACCTGTTATAATGGACTCAAACTATTCTTATCATAACATTTTTGGTTCACTTGAATACGAAAATTATTATGGTTCTCTAAAAACAGACCATACAATGTTAAAATCAGGTCTTTTACAACAAGCTAATGGAGGATATATAATTTTTCAGGCAAAAGATTTATTACAAAATGGTGTATGTTATGAAGCTCTAAAAAAGGCTTTAAGAGTTAAAGAAATAGGGATTGAAAATCCTGTTGATCCAAAAACTTCAATGGTTATGATTTCTTTAAAACCTGAACCAATTCCTATAAACTTAAAAGTAATATTAATAGGTGATAATTCTATATACCAAACTCTTTTAGCAATGGATTCCGATTTTAAAGAATTATTTAAAGTTAAAGTCGAGTTTGAAGATGATGCACCATTTAATAAAGAAAATGCTAATAAATTAGCTTCTATTATTCATGGATTTTGTGAACAAGAAGAATTGCCACATTTAGATAAAACAGCAATGGCAAGGATAATAGAATTTGCTTCAAAACTAGCAGGAAGTCATAAAAAATTATCAACCAGATTTGACGATTTAATACAAGTAACAGGTGAAGCCGCAACTTGGGCAAAAATTTCTAAATCTAAAATTGTTACAAGAGAATTCGTAGATAAAGCTTTGGCTGAACGTATTGAAAGAGTAAAAAAATTTGATTCTAAATATATGGAAATGATTAAAGATAATTCACTTTTAATAGATACATCAGGATTTGAAGTTGGTACATTAAATGGTCTTACTGTGATGACAATTGGTGATTATTCTTTTGGAAAACCTGCAAAAATTACGGTTAATACTTATACAGGAAAAAATGGAATTGTTAATATCGAAAGAGAAGTTGAACTTTCTGGTTCATCACATTCAAAGGGTGTATTAATTTTAACAGGATATTTAGGTGAATTATTTGCACAGGATATTCCTTTATGTTTAACAGCTAGTATCTGTTTTGAACAATTATATAATGGGGTTGATGGAGATAGCGCTTCTAGTACAGAACTTTATGGTTTACTTTCTAGTTTATCTGAAATTCCTATTAATCAAGCAATTGCTGTTACAGGTTCTGTTAATCAAAAAGGGCATATTCAACCAATTGGTGGTGTAAATGAAAAAATTGAGGGTTATTTTCAAATTTGTAAAATGCGTGGCCTTACTGGTGAACATGGTGTTATGATTCCTGTTCAAAATATTGATAATTTACAATTATCAGATGAAATTATAGAAGCTGTAAAAAACAATCTTTTTCATATTTATGCGATTTCTACAATTGAGGAAGGTATTGAAGTTTTAACTGGTGTTCCTGCTGGTAAAAAAGATAAATCAGGGCACTTCCCTGCTGGCACTATTAATTATCTTGTTTATGAAAAACTTAAAAAATATGCAAAAATAAGTGAAAACTTTTAGTTCTCACTTATTTTTTATATCTTAAAAATTTATATTTCTCTATCCTCTAAACTACTATCATCTTTATTAGTATGAATACGATTACTTTCTTTTCTTTGTTTTATTTGTTTAGATTCAACATTTCCTGTTATTGGTTGTTTAAATTTATCTTTTTCTTCTCCATTACTAATAAAACCTTCTAAAAAATTAATATATTTTGAATCTTGTTTTCCTTCTATATTTTGCACTTTTCTACTAATATCGCTATTGTCTCCATTATTATTTCTAAATATTTGTATAATCCCATATATTATATCTCTTAGTTTTATTTTTTCATTAATATAACTACTTTCCATATCTTCTTAAAACTATGTTTTAAGTTTCACCTCTTTCTCTTTTTATAACAACTATTCTTATTATAGCATAATATTCTTACTAAATCAATAGCTTTATATAAATTTTATGTATACCTATGATTAATTTATGATAATGTCTTAAGTATTGTAATAAAAAAATTTATTAAATATTTTTTACTTCTTGAGTCATTTTCAAAAATTCTTGACAATTTTATAATAATTTAAAAGAACTAACACTATAAAAAGTATTAGCTCTAAAAATGGTCAGTTTTTCCTTATTACTATCTTACTTTATCTTTTGTGTATTTATGTACAGTTCTCCATCTTTTTCCAAACTGTACACTACAACTGCTTTTCCATCACAGTTGTAAAACCTGGCCCAATAAAGACCATCGTTATACAATTTTTTTTCTTTTAATTGTATAACTAATTTTTCTAGAACTGCTGTTTCAGCAATTCCATACTTTGCATGCTCTATGCCTTTATGGAATTCTTCCAGATCTTCCAACCGTGGAAGTTCTGGATAATTTTCAGCATATACGCATTCTGAAATTTCTATTTCTGTATCTTGCCCATCTATGACAAGATACCTTTTTTCATTTGTCCATATAATATGCATTTTATCCTTTGTGTCTTTTACTAAACGTGGCTCATATTTTATTTGAGCATCGTATCTCTTTATTATTTTATCTGCCTCCTCTGTAGGGATTATCAATCCCCTCACCAAAGCTTCTGAATACGCTTTGGCATAATTATCATCACTTACGATGACGATTTTTTCTGAAATAGTTTCTTGTACAACTATTTCATTATTATATTTCTCTTCTGTATCTTCTTGTGTTTCATCTTTATTTTTCTCTTGTATATCTTCTTGTACTGTTTCATTCTTATTCTTTTCTTGTATATCTTCTTGTACTGTTCCATTTTTATTCTTCTCTTGCGTATTTGCTTGACTTCCGCACCCTGTCAATAACAATATTGACAACAATATTGTTATTAATAATTTAAACTTATTCATTATTAATAAACCTCCAAAAAATTTGTTGGCTCTTGTAGGTACTGACCTAACCTACAAATACCCTTAGCATTTAGCTGATAAATAAATTATAACATTTTTATGTAAATTTGTAAACTTATTCATTTAATGAATAAATTAAAAAAATCAACTGTATAAAGATTATTGTAAAAAACGTCTTAAAATATCAGCACATCTTTTAGAGGCTAATTCCACAAATTCATCAAAAGTAACAGCATTATTTCCATTTGGTGAATCAGATATACTTCTAATTACTACAAATGGAATTTTATCTAAATAACATACCTGTGCAATTGCTGCACCTTCCATTTCAACACATTTAGCTCTAAATTTGGCATATATTTTATTTTTCATACTTATTTCAGTGCAAAAAATGTCTCCTGTTGCAATTATTCCTTTTTCTACTTTGAATGCTATATCTTCTATATCTATAGCTGAATTCAGAATATCTTCTACTAAACTTTTGTCACATTCAATATAGTCTCCTACTCCTGTTATATAGCCCTTATTATGGTTAAATGCTGTTATATCAAAGTCATGTTGTATCAATTTTTCAGCAATAACTATATCTCCTATATTTAAATTTGGATCTAAAGCTCCCGCAGCTCCAACATTTAATATAGAATCGACTTTATAATTATCAATTAAAACCTGTGTTACTCTAGCTGCATTGACTTTTCCAACTCCTGATTCAACTAGTATAATATTTTTATTATGGATTTTTCCTTTAAAAAAGGCTAAATCATATTTTTGTTCTGTTCTAATATCTTCTAGTATTTTTGCAATTTCAATAAGTTCTTCTTTCATAGCAACTATTATTCCAATATCTTTCATAATAATTCTTTCCACCTTTTGCTTATCCAATTTAAAAGTCGCATTATATAAAATAATACGACCTATATTTAATATTATTGTAATTCTATAACAGCTCCAACTTCTGCAAATTTAGCTTTTAAGTCTTCAGCTTCTTCTTTAGCTACATTTTCTTTAACTGTTTTAGGAGCTCCATCAACTAAATCTTTAGCTTCTTTTAATCCTAATCCTGTAGCATCTCTAACTACTTTTATTACTTTTATTTTTTGATCTCCTGCATCTTTTAATATAACATTAAATGATGATTTTTCTGCTGCTGCATCTCCTCCTGCTACTGCTCCAGCTGCTGGTGCTGCTGCAGCTACTGCAGATACTCCAAATTCTTCTTCTATAGCTTTTACTAAATCTGCTAATTCAACTACTGTCATTTTTTTGATTTCTTCAATCATTTCTTCTTTATTCATTTTTAAATCCTCCTAAAAAATATTTACTATTATGCGATATAAGTTCGCCACTCTTATTAATTTTACATTTAAATTTTTTATTTAAAATTATGCTTCTGCATTAACTGTATTTTCAGTTGCAGAGTTTTCTTTTTGTATTCTTACTTGATCAAGCGCAACTGCAAATTTTGAAATATTTGCAAGTAATGCTCCAGCAAGCATAGATAATAAAGTTTCTTTTGATGGTAATTTTGCTAATGTTATTATTTCTTCAGCTGTCATTACTTTACCTTCTATAACTCCACCTTTAATCTTGTAATATTCATTATTTTTTACAAAGTTATAAATTGTTTTTGATGGTTCTAAATAATCTTCATTACTCATTATTACAGCTGTTGGGCCTACTAATTTGTCTTCAAGTCCTTCTATTCCAGCTTCTGCTAATGCTCTTCTTGTAATATTATTTTTTATAACTGTATATTCACTATTTGACTTTCTTAATTCAGCTCTTAAACCTGTAACATCTTCAACATTTATTCCTCTATAATCTGTTAAAAGTACTAATTTAGCTTCCTTTATTTTGTTAGCTAATTTTGTTACTTCCTCTTTCTTTTGATTTAAAACTTTTTCACTTGCCATTTTTATATTCACCTCCCAAATTCTATACAATTTAAGAATAACTTCTTAATTTATTTATTTTCAATTTCTAAATAAGTTTTATAATATACTTATTCAAATCTAAAAAAGATTTTAAAATTTTTAGAAAAATAAATTATATACATTATTAAACTAATTTCAGAAATTAAATATACAAAACAATATATAAAAAACACTCTTTATATCTCAGTTAGCATTTATCAAATCATTTAATTTCATATGACTGTGATCTATTCCGAGATTATAAAGAGTGTTATTTATACTTACACTTTATTTATGTACAATTCTATTGTAACCTCGGTAGGACTTAATCATATTTAAGTTATTTAATATAACTATTTTGCCTACTGTCTTTGGCTTTTTTTATTATGCCCATTGTTTTACTTTTGATCTATTAATATTCCAGGTCCCATTGTTGTTGTTATAGCAACACTTTTTATATATTGACCTTTTGAAGCTACTGGTTTTGCTTTTATTATAGCATTCATTATTGTTTCATAATTTTCAGCTAACTTATCAGTGCCAAATGATACTTTTCCAAATCCTAAGTGAATTATATTAGTTTTGTCTAATCTATATTCAACTTTACCAGATTTAATTTCATTTATAGCTTTCGTTACATCCATTGTAACTGTTCCTGATTTTGGATTTGGCATTAATCCTTTTGGTCCTAATACTTTACCTAATCTTCCTACAACCCCCATCATATCTGGTGTCGCAACAATTACGTCATATTCAAACCAGTTTTCATTTTGTATTTTTGGTATTAGTTCTTCTGCTCCAACAAAATCTGCACCAGCTTTTTCAGCTTCTTCAGCTTTTGGTCCTTTAGCAAATACTAATACTCTTTGTGTTTTTCCTGTACCATTTGGAAGTACTACTGTACCTCTAACTTGTTGATCTGCATGTTTTGAATCTACACCTAATTTTACATGTAATTCTACTGTTTCATCAAATTTAGCTTTTGGCATTTTTTCTATTATTTCCAAAGCTTCTTTAATTTCATATTCTTTGTCTTTTTCAACTAATTTTGCACTTTCTGCATATCTTTTAGTCATTTTTTTCATTTTAATTTACCTCCTTTGGTTCTAACGAGTATACAACTCTCCCAATTTAAATTAGTTTTAGATTGTTTTATTTTTAGTCTACTACAACAACACCCATAGAACGAGCAGTACCTTCAACCATACTCATTGCTGTTTCTATTGATGCAGCATTTAAATCAGGCATTTTTTGTTCTGCAATTGCTCTAACTTGTTCCTTAGTTATTTTTGCAACCTTATCTTTGTTAGGTTTTCCTGAACCTTTTTCAATTTTAATTGATTTTTTTATTAAAACAGCTACTGGTGGAACTTTTGTTATAAATTCAAAAGACTTATCTTTATAAACTGTTATAACAACTGGTATTATCATACCTGGTTGATTTGCTGTTCTATCGTTAAATTCTTTTACAAATTGCATAATATTTACACCACTTGATCCTAATGCTGGACCTACTGGTGGAGCAGGTGTTGCCTTTCCAGCTTCTATTTGCAATTTAATTATATTTGAAATTTCTTTCTCTGCCATTTTATGGCACCTCCTCTAAATTCTCCTATTAATTTTTATTGTACTTTCTTAACTTGTGAAAATTCTAGTTCAACTGGAGTCTCTCTTCCAAACATTGATACTAAAACTTTTACTTTATGTTTTTCTTTATTAATTTCTTGTACAGTTCCTACAAATCCTTCAAATGGTCCATTCATAACTTCAACTTGTTCATTCATTTCATAATCAACATTAATTTGTGTTTCATCAAATCCCATATTCCTTATTTCATCATCTGTTAAAGGAATTGGATCTGTCCCTGAACCAACAAATCCTGTTACACCTCTAGTATTTCTAACTATATACCATGTTTCTTCAGTTACAATCATTTTAATTAGAACATATCCAGGAAAAACTTTCTTTAAATTTGTTTTTCTTTTTCCTTCTTTTATTTCAATTTGCTCTTCCATAGGAACTATTATATCAAAGAAAAATTCTTCTAATTCTCTATTTTTTATAGTATTCTCTAAGTCTGTTTTTACTTTGTTTTCATATCCTGAATATGTATGTACTACATACCATCTTGGATTCATATCATAATCTTTTTGAGACATCTTTACTGTAAGCCTCCTTTAATAGTTATTAGATTATCAAACTTTTTAAATCATGTAATTATTTATTGTTCAACTGTTTCATTATTCTCTAAACTAACATTTTCACCTGATTGAGTATTCTCTTCATTTTCTACTGAAGAATTATTTTCTTGTACTTCATTTTCAGATGTTGTATTTTCATCTATTGAATTGCTTACTACTTCTTTTATTTTATCTATTCCATATTTATTTAATGATTCAAAAGAAACATCTAATATAAATACTATCAAAGTTGTAATAAGAACTATTGCTAATACTGCTACTGTATTATTAAATAATTGTTTTGGTGTTGGCCAAACTACTTTTTTTAGTTCTGCTTTAAAACCTTTTAAAAAGCTTGTTTTATCTTTACTATTTTTTAATTCTTTTTTAGCCATTTTGTTTCCTCCCTAAAATAGCTTTATTTTCTATTTTGTTTCTTTATGTGTTGTACGTTTTTTACAGAATTTACAATATTTAACTAGTTCTAATCTATCAGTATTATTTCTTTTATTTTTAGAAGTCATATAATTTCTTCTTTTGCATTCTGTACATTCTAATATAATATTTTCTCTTGGTCCTTTTGCTGCCATATTAATACACCTCCGAATTACCATACTTTTTAAACGATGTGAACATATTTCTATATATGCTTATCTATTTTACCACTTTTGCCAACTTATGTCAATAAATTTATTGATTTTTTGTATTTTTAATGTGACTCGTAAATGAAAATGTCTCAAGAAATGATTTGATTTGTAAATAAAAATG
>CAPNAQ010000076.1 GCA_948663505.1 uncultured Clostridia bacterium
TATTTTGAATTAATTCTATAAAATTATCTTTTATTTTATATACACTAATACTATTATCTTCTCTTATTGTTAAATAAATAAATTTATAATCTTTACTTATTTTTATTGCACAGCCTGTATAATTATCTAATTTCTTCTTTTCTTTAGGTAAAATTGAAATACTATCTATTATCTCTAATCTTTTGTCAATGAACTTTAAAATATATAATCTACAACTTCTTTCTGTTATAACGAATATTTTATCTTTACTTACAGCTAAATGTCGTGGTTGAGTATCTTTTTCGAATTTTATTCTCGAAACTTCTTTAATTTCTTCATTTTCCACTTCATATGCAATTATAAGATCTGCCCCTAAATCCGATACAAAAAAAAATCTGCCATCTATAGTTTGTTTTATACAATGTAAATGAGAATCCTTCTTATTTTCTACATGAGAATAAATCATATTTCCTATTGTTCCATCGTCATTTATTTTAAAAATAGTAATATATCCATCAATATAATTACTAACATATAATAATTTATTATTTTTACTAATTTCAATATGGCATGGTCCTTTTCCATATGACGATTTTTTGTTTATATTTTTTAACTTATCTTTATTTTTTTTATAAGAAAGTATATAACCACATTGGTCATTTTCTACATCAGATACTTCTATAACACTATAAATATAACCTTTACTATTAGTCAAATATGTACACCTTTCAAAATCTTTTGTTTCATACTGTTTTATTAAACTTCCTTTTTTAAATTTATAATAATAAATTCCATTCTTAGATGTATTCCCAATAAAAACTCCACATTGTTTCATATTTTACCAAATCTTTCTATATCAATATATATTAAATCACTATTTTTAAATTTTAAATCTTTTACTATTATATACCATTTTTTCTATTTTGCCAAGCATTTTATTTTGTTTTCAAACTAATAATACAACAATTTTGCTTTTTTTATTTTTTATTGATATAATAAATCAAAATAAGAAAAGGAGGAAAAAGTATGTCTACACCACATAATGAAGCCCAAAAAGGCGAAATAGCAAAAACAGTAATAATGCCAGGAGATCCATTAAGAGCAAAATACATTGTTGAAAACTTTTTTGATGAATATAAATTAATAAATCAAGTAAGAGGAATGTATGCATACACTGGAAAATACAAGGGAAAGGAAATTTCAGTAATGGCATCTGGAATGGGTATGCCAAGTATGGGAATATATAGTTATGAGCTATTCAAATTTTACAATGTTGAAAACATTATAAGAATAGGATCATGTGGAGCCTATTTAGCTGAACTAAAATTATTTGATATAATTTTAAGCACAAATGCTTTTTCAGAAGGAAATTTTGCATTAACATTAAATAATGATGATTGTCATATTGCACCATCTAGTAATTATTTAAATGAAGCAATTGAAAACACTGCTAATGATAATAATATTAAATTATTTAGAGGAAATACTGTATGTACAGACTGTTTTGATGTATATATGACAGATGTAAATAAATTTTTAGCTAGAGTACCTGAAGGATTCAATCCTGTTTCAGCAGAAATGGAAGCTTTTGCTTTATTTTATGTTGCAAAATTATTAAACAAAAATGCTTCATGTTTGATGAGTGTTGTTGATTCTAAATTTATTACAGAAATTGCAACTACTGAACAAAGACAAACAGGTCTAAATAACATGATTAAATTAGCACTTGATTCAACGATTACTCTTTAATTTTTGTGTTAACTATATAACGATTAAAAGAAAGAACTTAAATAAGAACAAAATGTTTTTATTTAAGTTCTTTCTTTTATTTTTTTATATCTATAATTTTATATTTCATTATACCAGCAGGAGCATTAACTTCTATAGTTTCCTTTTTCTTAGCACCTAAAAGAGCTTTTCCTAATGGTGACTCATTTGAAATCTTATTTTCTGCCAAATTAACTTCTGTAGATCCTACTATTGTATATTCTATATTCTCATCAAATTCAATATCTAATACCTTTACAGTATTTCCAACTTGTACAGTATCTGTATCTATTTCTTTTTCATCTATTATTTTTGCATGTCTTAACTTATTTTCTAATTCTGCAATTTTTACTTCATTTTCAGCTTGTGATGTTTTCGCTTCATCATATTCTGAATTTTCTGATAAATCTCCAAATCCTAATGCTACTTTTATTCTTTCTGCAATTTCAGCTCTCTTTTCAGTTTTTAAATAATTTAATTCCTTTTCTAAATTATCATATCCCTCTTGTGTAAGGATTACTTCTTTTTCTTCCATATTAATACCTTCTTTCTGACTTTGCTAATTAAAAGCTTATACTATATTAAGTTACATTTTATATTTTGTCAAGCATTTTTTAATCTTTTAATAAATCTTTTCCATTTTTCAAGTAATCATATCCTGAAAATATAGTTGCAATTGTTTGAACAATCATCATAACAGTTACAATCAAATTTAATACTAAAGGAATTCCTTTTATGTTTCCTTTAAAACACTCTCCAAATGAATTTACATCTATAAATGCCAATATTATTGCAAGCATTTGAGTAACTGTTTTTAATTTTCCCCAAATTGATGCAGCAATTACTTTACCACCCTTTTCAACTGCAACTAATCTATATCCTGATACAATAAATTCCCTTGATAATACAATTATTGGTATCCATGCTGGTAATTTTGAAAATTCAACTAATATTATCATTGCTGCTAATACTAATATTTTATCAGCTAATGGATCTGCAAACTTCCCAAATGTTGTAACTTGATTTCTACTTCTTGCTATATATCCATCTAATTTATCTGTAATAGATGCAATTATAAATATTGCATCTATTATTAAATATGTAATTGGTATTCCCCATATTTGTTCTTTTATACCTAAAAAAGGTATTATTACCATTATTGGTACAAGTATTATTCTAAATATTGTTAATTTATTTGCTAAATTCATATTTGCTTCGCTCCGTTCATAGTCATCTTAGTTAATTACTCCAACAGTTATTTCAACATCTCAATTGCTTTCTTTAATTGAGTATCGTCTTCTTCTTTAACATTTAAAATACTCTCAACTGTATCTGGTAATTCTACTCTTTCATCAGGTTCAATCCCAACTTTATTTATTTTATTTTTATTAGGTGTTTGATATTCTTCAATTGTTATTTTCATACCACTACCATCACTTAATTTTAATATTTGTTGAATAACACCTTTACCATATGTCTTTGTGCCAACAATCTTTGCTTTTCCTAAATCCTTTAAAGCTCCTGCCAATATTTCTGATGCACTAGCTGTATTCTCATTTGTTAATATTATTATTGGCATATTAATTATAGCATCTTTCTTTGATTTTTTTATTGTCTCATTATTATTTTTATCTACTTCATATAATATAACAGAATCTTTATCTGTCATATAATCTGCTATTTCTAAAGCTTCATCTACTATTCCACCACCATTATTTCTTAAATCAATAATTAGTGATTTTATTCCTCGTTTATTTAACTCTTCAAATTTCGCTTTAAAGTCTAATGCTGTACCATCATCAAATGATGTAAATTCTATATATCCAATATTATTTGATAAGATTTTTCCTTCAACTTTATTTACCTTAACTTTTTCTCTTTTTATTTCATATTTTAATGTTTGAGTTCCTCTTAATACTTCTAGTGTTACAGTTGTACCTTCTTCACCTTTTATATTATTTGATGCAGTTGTCATTCCATTTGAATCATAAGAAACACCATTAACAGACAATATTAAATCTCCTGATTGAATCCCAATTTTTTCTGCTGGACTGTCTTTTATTGTTGATAATACTTGTATTTTATTATATTCAGTATTTTTTATCATATATATACCTATACCAACAAAATTCCCCATAGTATCACTTAAATAGTCTTCCATATCTTCTTTTGATATATATTCTGTATATGGATCTCCTAATCCTTCTACATATCCTTTTATTGCTCCTTCTATTAGATCATCTTCATCAATTTCTCCTAAATAATATTTGTCGATTACTTCCCTATATCTTGCTAACTTACTAGATATTTCTGTTGTTTCTTTCGATGCTTTTGATGTAATCACTAAAGGATTTTTTACAAAATATGTATATAAAGATAATGATGTAACCATAAATGTTATAAACATTGATATTGCAACTATCATTACTATTTTATAAGTTTTAAATTTATTTTGCTTTTCTTCTTCCATATTGACATACTTCTTTCTTTTTTATAAATTTTGAGCGGATTAAATCCGCTCTTAACATTATATTCTAAACAATATTAATTATAACCAAATTTTATTTAGGCAAATAATTATTAGGATTAACCCTATTGCTATAATATCCAGGAGAAGTTCTAACTTCAAAATGAAGATGTGGTCCTGATGAATTACCAGTTGTACCAACACTCATTATTTGTTGACCTTGTTTCACATATTGACCTTCAGATACTAATCTTGATCCATTTTGTCCATGTGCATATAAAGTATATAAATTGCAACTTGGATGATATATTATTATGTAATTTCCATAACTCCTATTACCTAAATTTTCTGATGTTACTACAATTCCATCTGCAACAGCAAATATTGGGCTTCCATTTATTCCTGGTGTTCCAAAATCAACAGCTCCATGATAACTACCTGATGAATAATACATACCTGTTGTAACATAACTATTTACAGGTTTTATAAATCCTACAGAACTTGTTCCACCATTGCTTGGTTTACCATTATTCTGTCCTTTATTTTTTTCTTCCTCTTCTGCTTTCTTTCTTGCCTCTTCAATTTGTGCTTGCATTTTTTGTATTTTTTTATCTATAGCAATATTATCTTCTTGTAATTGCTTAATTTGTTCTTGTAATTTTTTCTCTTCTGCTGATAATTCTGATATGTATTTATCTTTTTCAGATTTTGCTGTTTTTAATCGAGAAGACACTCCTTCTTTTTCTGCTTTTGCAGATGTTAAACTTTGCTTACTAGTTTCTAATTCTTTTTTGGCAGCTTCTATTTCTTCCTTTTGTTTTTGAATACCTTCTAATAAATCTAAATCATATTGTGTTACTTCAGAAACTAAATAATAATTAGAAATAAAATCTGTTATACCTTCTGAACTTAAAAGTACATCTAAATAAGAAGTTTCCCCTGACTCATATACTGCAACCATTCTTTGTTCTAGCATATCTTGTTGTTCTTTATAATCATATTCTGCCTTCGCAATTTTATCTTCAGCTTCTTTTATTTTTGCATTTGCTTCATTTATTTGAGCTTCTAATTGACTTATTTGCCCTTGATATTCAGTAATTTGAGAGTTTAGTTTTTCTACTTCTGATAATGTTTTATCTTTAAGTTCCTTTATCTCTTCTTCTTTATCTTTTATCTCATTTATTTTATCATTATTTTGTTCTTTCTGATTCTTTTGTGCATTTATATCTGATTGTGATACTGCTATCGCTATATTTGAATATGTTAAAAGTACTATTATAACTAATATTCCTATTATTATTTTACATATATTTTTCATATGTTCCTCCTATATTAATATTTTAAAAATATAACTTATATATTATTCCATCAGTATTATTTCAATTTACTCAATTATTTTCACTTGTAGTATTTTTATTAATGTCATTATCACTATTTGGAATTACCCCTCCTGTAATATATGGCATTGGATTTGTTACAACCCCATTAATTCTAACTTCAAAATGAGCATGAGGACCTGTAGAATAACCTGTTGAACCAACTTTCAAGACTGGATCACCTCTTTTTACAGTTTGTCCAACTTGTACAAGAATTTCTGAACCATGAGCATATAATGTTGAAATTCCACCACCATGATCTATAATAACCATATTACCATATGCTACATTAAAATATGCTTTTGTAACAATTCCATCATTTGCTGCTATAAAATTTGCACCTGCTGGAGCACCTATATCTATACCAGTGTGTAATTTGTATTGACCAGTTATTGGATGAACTCTCATTGCATATGGAGATGTTATATTTGTATATCCAGGCACTGGCCAAGCAAGTTCTCCACCAATATATATATTATTGATTCCTATTTGTGCCAATGCCAAAATTTGTTTATTAATTTCTGCATATTGAGCATTTATTTCATCAATTTTAGCTTGTAGTTCTTTTTCTTCATCTGAAAGTTTAGCTATAAAACTCTCCCTCATAACTTTGGTATTTTGTAATGTTCTAGTTGTTCTAGTTTGATTTTCAACTATTACAGCTAATTCTGCTCTTTCACTTTCTAATTTTCTTTTAGATGTATCAATTGTTTGTCTTTTATAGTTTATATCATCTAATAAATTTTCATCATATTCAGCTAATTCTGATATAACATAATAACTAGATAAAAAATCTGATATACTATTAGATTTTAATATTAAATCTAAATATTGTGTTTCTCCTGCTTCATATAATGAAACAATTCTCTGCTCAAATACTTCTTTTTGAATATTGTACTTTTCTGTAATTGTATCTAAGTCTTCTTCTATTTCATTGATTGATTTTCTTAATTTTGCAATCTTACTTTCTTGTTCTTGTAATTGTGATTCTGCTACATCTATTCTTTCATCCAATTTTTCAACTTGTTGTAAATTTTCCGATAGATTACTTTGTACATTTTGTAAATTACTATTTGCTTCATTTAACTGATTTTGTATTTCATTCCTTTGTGATTCTAAATCATTTGTTGTATTATTTCCAGTTTCATTCTTTGTTTCATTTGTAACCTCATTTTCTGCATATGTAAATTTTGCTATAAAACACATTAGTAAGATTATAACAATACATAAAATTTTACGCATGTTTAACCTCATCCCCTATACTTTTAAATATTTTCTCATAGAAATAACACTTCCTAATGCTCCTATACCAATACCTAATAACATATAAACAAATATTATTGATGATATCATATCTTTAAAGCTTACTAAGCTCATTCCTATAGTTTTCATAAATTGTGCATTTACAGCTTGTTCTGCAAGTACACTATATGCTCCTCCAACAAATACAAGTGATATTGCACTAGATATTATTCCTATAATCATACCTTCTACTATAAATGGCCATCTAATAAAATTATTTGTTGCTCCTACATATTTCATTATTGATATTTCTTTTCTTCTAGCATGAACTGTTAATTTTATTGTATTTGCAATTATAAATATTGAAATTATTATTAATAATATTAAAATTACTCCTGTAACTATTTTTATAACATTTGCTAAATTTAATAATGTTGTTACAGTTTCATCACTACTTGTTATTTTCTTTATATTATCAAACTCTAAAATTTTATTTTGAACATCTTTACTTAAATTTAAATCTGTTAGTGTAACTATATAAGATGCTGAAAATACTTGATAATTAAATCCATCTAACACATTTCCTTTATCTTTTAGTCTTTCTTTCATGGTATTTAAGGCATCTTGTTTAGATTTTGATTCTATTGTACTTACTCCATCTAATGCTCTTATTTTTTCTCCTACTTCTTCAATTTCTTCTTCTGTTGCATCTGTTTTTAAAAATACTTGAAACCCTTGTTCTGATTTTATTTGATCTACAAAATGGTTGATATTTTCTCCAATCATTAAAAATACACCAAATATTACCATTGTAGACCACATTATTACTAATGATGCACCTGTGGATTTCTTATTTTTAAATACATTGCTAACTCCTTCTCCTATTAAATATCCAAATATATTATATTTCACAATCATACCCACCTTTTTTATCATCTCTAACTATATTGCCTTTTTCAATGTGTATTACTCTTTTTTTCATTTTATCTACTATATCTTTTGCATGTGTTGCTACAACTACAGTTGTTCCTCTCATATTTATTTCATTTAATAAATTCATTATATCCCATGCTGTTTCTGGATCTAGATTTCCTGTTGGCTCATCTGCTATTAACATTGATGGATTATTTACTAATGCTCTTGCTAATGCTACTCTTTGTTGTTCTCCTCCTGATAATTCATTTGGATACATCTTAGCTTTTCCACTTAGTCCTACAAGAGATAGAACCATTGGAACTTGTCTTCTTATGTGTCTTGGTGTTGCTCTTACTATATACATTGCATATGCAACATTATCATACACTGTTTTATCAGGTAATAGTCTGAAATCTTGAAATACAACTCCCATACTTCTTCTTAAATATGGTACTCTACTTTGTTTTAAAAATGTTGTGTCCTTTCCATTTATTATTATATTTCCTGATGTTGGTTCTTCTTCTTTTAATATTAGTTTTATTAGTGTTGACTTTCCACTTCCTGAAGTTCCTACTAAAAATGTAAATTCCCCTTTTTCTATTATAAAGTTTGCATTTTGTACTGCTTTTGTCCCTGTGTCATATGTTTTTGATACATTTCTGAATTCTATCATTTTTACTTTTCTTCCCTTCGGTTTTTTCTTACTTTTTTGACATTTTTATTCTCTTAAATAATAACAATAATATATAAATTTTGCAATACTTTTTAAAAATTTTTCAGAATAAAAGTTACAATTTGTTACTATTCACAGCTAATACTAACATTAATATAAAACTTTATAATACTATTTTTAATTCTGTGAATTGTAACTACAATTTTATGGTTTATAAATTAATACTA
>CAPNAQ010000077.1 GCA_948663505.1 uncultured Clostridia bacterium
GTCCTAAATTCATAAAATATATATGGCACAAAAGATATGAGAGAAAGGATTAAAAATAAAAATGAAAAAAGAAGAAAATATAGCAATCAAATTAGAGAAAAAATATCATAAATGCGAAGAAGTTACAAACTTAAAGCAAATGTTAGATAGATCTGTGGCAATATACAAAGATAGAACCGCATTTAAATTAAAAGATGAAAATGGAAATATATATAGTAAAACATATGAAGAGGTAAAAAAAGATGTTTATTCATTAGGTACAGCTCTGATAGAGAAGGGTTTGTTAAATAAAAGAATAGCAGTAATAGGTAAAAATTCATACAAATGGGCAATATCTTATTTAGCATCAACAATAGTGGGAATAGTTGTACCAATTGATAAAGAATTACATGAAAATGATATTATAAATTTCATGAATGTTTCTGAATGTGAATGTATTTTAGGTGATAATAAAAATCTAGAAAATATAATCAAAAACAAAGAAAAATTAAACAAGAAAGATACAATTTTTATAAAATTTGAAAAACAAAATAATTATTTAAACTATGAGAATGAAATAAAAGAAGGAAAAAATCAGATTGAAAAAGGAAATACAAAATTTGAAGAAATAAAGATTAATCCTGATGAATTAAGAATTTTATTATTTACATCTGGTACAACAGGAAATGCAAAGGGAGTATGTTTATCACAAAGAAATATATGTTCTAATATATTATCAACATATGGAATAGTAAAAGTAAAGAGAAGTGACTTGTTTTTTTCGGTACTACCATTACATCACACATATGAATGTACATTAGGATTTTTACTACCATTATATAGTGGTGCTAGTATATGTTATTGTGATGGATTACGATATATAACAACAAATATGCAAGAATATCATCCATCAGTAATATTGTGTGTACCATTATTATTAGAAAAAATGTATCAAAAAATAATGAAAAGTATGCAGAAATCTTTACCTAAAAAATACACAGAAAATACGGACAACCCTATTGATAAGTTACCTTTTTATTTAAAATCAATAGTAAAGAGAAAGGTTAAAAATACATTAGGAGGAAGATTAAGAGTATTTATAGTTGGAGCAGCAGCTGTAAATCCTGAAATTGCAGATACATTTGACAAATTAGGATTAAACTCATTACAAGGTTATGGATTAACTGAGTGTGCACCACTTGTTGCAGGTAATACAGATTTTTATAAAAGAAATGATAGTGCAGGTTTACCAATTCCAAATGTTGAGTATAAAATTGAAAACCAAAATGAAGAGGGAATAGGTGAAATAATTGTTAAGGGTCCAAATGTAATGATTGGGTATTACAATAATCCTGAGGAAACAGAAAAGGTTATAAAAGATGGATGGTTTCATACAGGAGATTTAGGAAAAATAGATGAAAATGGCTTTTTATATATCACAGGTAGATGTAAAAGTGTAATAGTTACAAAGAATGGGAAAAATATTTATCCAGAAGAAATTGAATATTATTTAAATGATAATCCACTAATTTCAGAGGCGCTTGTATTAGGAGTTCAAAAAGAAAATGATGATGAAACATATGTAAATGCTCAGATATTTCCGAATGTAGAAGCAATAACAGAATATTTAAAAGGTTCTGTCCCAACAAAGGAGGAAATTAAGAAAGTAATTTCGGATGTTATAGTAAGTGTTAATAAAAAAATTCCTAATTATAAACATATAAAAAATTTTGTTATTAGAGATAAAGAATTTGAAAAAACTACCACTCAAAAGATAAAAAGATATGGGGATAATATAAAAAATTAGAATATAAAAAGAAGAAAGCTGACACTTTCTTCTTTTTATTATGTCTTAAGATGGAATTAGCAACATCCACCTCTACCACCACCACAACAGCAGCATATTAAAAGTATAAGGATTATTATCCAACAGCAGTCATCACCAAATCCGAAACCACCGCAACCTCTATTTTCTGGCATAGTCTAGACCCCCTTTCAAAAAAGATATTTTCTTTCTTGAGTTTTTCTCTTTGTTTCGTTTGTATAATACATAATATGAAAAAGAGATTTTTTGGTTACAGATTTTCTAAAAAAATTTTTTTAACTGAAAGTTACTATATAATGGTTTTATAAATTAATACTATTGAAACCATTATACAGTAACAACTAAAAACCAAAACTAAAAAAGTACTTGAAATAAAAAAATAAGTCATATATAATTAACAAAAAAGAAAGAAGGTATAGTAAATGTCAGGAATTAAATTAGATTTAAAAAATAGTGGAATAACAGAAAAATCCATATTAGAATATAAACAGCAAGTTGAAAACATTCACAAAGATTTACACAATAGAGCAAATGATGAGAAAGATTTTGTGGGGTGGATAGAATTACCAACAAACTATAATAAGAAGGAATTTTCAATAATAAAAAATGTAGCCAAAAAGATAAAAAAAGAATCAGATATATTAGTTGTAATAGGAATTGGAGGGTCATATCTAGGAGCGAGAGCAGTAATAGAAGCATTAACAAGTTCTTTTAATAATATGAATACTGAAAAAATAAGAAAATTTCCACAAATATTATATGTAGGGAATAATTTAAGTTCAAATTATATTAATGAATTAATTGAATATATAGGGGATAAAGATTTTTCAATAAATGTAATATCAAAATCAGGTACAACTACTGAGCCAGCAGTAGCTTTTAGAATATTTAGAGAGATTTTAGAAAATAAATATGGAATTGATGAGGCAAGAAGTAGAATATATGTAACTACAGATAAAGAAAAGGGAGCATTAAAAACTTTGGCTGATAATGAAGGGTATGAAAAGTTTGTAATACCAGATAATGTAGGAGGAAGATATTCTGTATTAACAGCTGTTGGATTATTGCCAATTGCAACAGCAGGTATAGATATAGATAAATTAATGGAAGGTGCAAGAGTTGCACAAGAAAGATATAATGATCCAAATCTAAAATATAATGAATGCTATAAATATGCAGTAGTAAGAAATATATTATATAAAGCAAGTAAAGATATAGAAATTTTAGTAAATTATGAACCTAAAATGCATTATTTTACAGAATGGTGGAAGCAATTATATGGAGAGAGTGAAGGAAAAAAGCAAATGGGCATTTTTCCTGCAGGAGTTGATTTTACAACAGATTTGCATTCAATGGGTCAATATATACAAGAAGGTAGAAGAAATTTATTTGAAACAGTAATTTCAATAGAAAATGTGCAATCAGATATAACAATAAAAAAAGATGAGGATAATTTAGATGGTCTAAATTATTTAGCAGGAAAAAGCTTGGATTTTGTGAATAAGAAGGCAATGGAAGGTACAATAGATGCTCATGTTGCAGGAGATGTTCCAAATATATTGTTAAGGATTGATAAATTGAGTGAAGAAAATATAGGTGAACTAATTTATTTCTTTGAAAAAGCTTGTAGTATGTCAGGTATGATTTTAGGAGTTAATCCATTTAATCAACCAGGTGTTGAGGAATACAAAAAGAATATGTTTAAACTATTAAAAAAACCAGGATATTAAAAGTTTTTAAATTCAGTTTTTTTGAAATACAATATTATTTAGAATCTTAGAGTGCAGATTTGAAAGTTGGAGGTTAGTATAAAAAATGATATTTAGAGATACTTTTAAAACACAATTAAAGGATATTGGAAAAAATAATTATATAAAAAATAAATCAATATTAGAAATATTTGAAAATATTGGTACTTATCATTCAGATCTTGCAGGTTATGGTCCAAATGATATTGAAAAAGTAAGAGTTTCTTGGGTATTGCTAGATTGGAAGTTGCAGGTTATAAAAAGACCTAAATATGGCCAAATTTTAAATGTTAATACTTGGGGAAGAACAATGAAAAAGTTTTATACTTACAGAGATTTTGAAATGTTTGATGAGCAAAACAATTTATGTGCAATAGGTACTTCAAAATGGGCTTTAGTAAATATTGATACAGGGAGACTTGAAAAATTAGAAGACGAAGTCTTTGAAAAATATCAAATTGAAACTAAATGTGTATTTGTTGATGAAGAGTTGGATAAACTAAAGGAGCCAGATAATTTTTCTTCAGATATAGAGTATAAAGTTAGTAGAAGAGATATAGATATAAATGGACATATGCATAATTTATATTATTTGGATTTGGCTTATGAGGCATTACCTCAAGATGTCTTTGAACAAAGACCTTTTAATAATGTTAGAATTCAATATAAAAAAGAAGTTAAATTTGGTAATGTTTTAAAGTGTAAATATTCATGTGTCGATGGACAGCATGTTGTATCTATTTATAATGAAGATAATGGAAAGTTGAGTGCAATTGTTATTTTAATTTGAGAAAATTTAAGTTTTGTTTTTTTGAAATAAAATAATTTAGAAAAAAGATATATATATTTCACATTTCCATTCTCCAAGGCGTTTAACATACTGAAAATTCAAAATTTAGATACACACAATAACAGCTCAAAGTAAATAACGATTCACTGTCGAACTCGATTTGAAATATATATCTTTTTTTCATAATTAAATTTATAGTTATAAAAAACAAAGTTAAATGAAAAAAATGTTGAAATTTATAAATTAAATGTGATATAATAAAACATGTTTTTAAAAGAGAGAAAATAATAATTTCTCAAAGAAAGGAATGATAATAAAAATGAAAACATTAAGAAAAACTAAAATAGTAGGAACAATAGGACCAGCAAGTGAAAAGAGATTAGAAGAATTATTTGATGCAGGATTAAGTGTAGCAAGAATAAACTATTCACATGGAAGCTGGGAAGAACAAAAAGAAAAAACAGAAGATATAATTAGACTAAGAAAAGAATTAGATATACCAATGCCAATGATCCTTGATATGCAGGGACCAGAAATAAGAACAGGAATGTTAGTAACAGGAAAAAATGAAAAGATACAATTGGAAGATGGACAAAAATTTACATTAGTAAATGAAGATATAATAGGAGACAAGGAAAGAGTCTCTGTATCATATAAAGAATTGTATAAAGATTTAAAACCTGGAGCAAAAGTGTTAATTGATGATGGTGCAATCGAATTAGTAGTTGATGAAATAGTAGGAAAAGATATAGTTTGTACTGTAGTTCATGGAAATGGATTAGGAAGTAGAAAGACTATGAATTTACCAGGGACACCAGTAAGATTACCAGCATTAAAAGAAAAAGATATAAATGACTTAAAAACAGCATGTGAACATGATTATGATTATGTTGCTATATCATTTGCAAGAAATACAGATGATATAAATCAAGTTAGAAAAGTGTTAGACGAAAATGGTGGAAAAGATATAAAAATAATAACAAAAGTGGAAAATGTTGAAGGTTTACAAAATATGGAAGAAATTGTAGAAGCTGCAGATGTTCAAATGATTGCCCGTGGAGATATGGCTACAGAAACAGATTTTACAGAACCACCAATAATGCAAAAGAAATTCATAAAATTAAGTAATAAGGCAAATAAACCAGCTATAACAGCTACACAAATGCTTGAAACTATGACACATCAGCCATTACCAACAAGAGCAGAAGCAAGTGATGTTGCTAATGCAGTATATGATAGAACAAGTGCTGTTATGTTATCAGGTGAATGTGCAATGGGAGATTATCCAGTAGAGTGTGTAAAAACAATGGATAAAATTGCTAGAAGAGTTGAATCTGAAATAAATTATTGGAAAAAATTTGATGAAAATACAAATATTGAATTAAATAGTTTAGATGCAAATATTTCTTATTCAGCATGTGTTATAGCAAAAAATATTAAGGCAAATGCTATAGTTTGTTATACAAATTCTGGAGATTCTGCTAGAAGATTATCAGGTATGGGAGCAGGTTGCCCAATATTAGCTATTACAGATAATAGAAGAACATTTAATCAATTAGGTATTGCTTGGAATGTTGAACCAGTTTTTGTTGAAAAACAAGATAATATTGATAAAACAATTGAAGAAGGACTTAAAAAGTTACAAGATAAAAAAATATTAGAAAAAAACGATACAGTAGTACTAGCAAGTGGAACAAAGACTTTGGAAAATGGAAAAGAATATAAAATAGTTGGTGGAGTTATTATAATATAGTTAATAATCTAGTTGATATAATATAATGATAAAATTTTGCAGAAAAATTAGTAAAATTAAGTTTTAATTTTACTAATTTTTTTGTGGCAACAAATTTCTAAAACTTAAATTCTTTTATAATATATAATTAATAACAAATATAGAAGTTATGAATACATTATAATAAAGTTGAGTTATAGGAGGGAGATTTATGTTTTTTATAAATTCAAATGATAATGCAAAAATAGCCACATATGAATTAAATCCAAATGGAGAAAGAACAATTATATTAATTCATGGCTGGCTTTATCACATAAGATGTTTGAATATCAAATATACACTCTATTAAATGCTAATTATAGAATAATTACAATGGATCTAAGAGGTTTTGGAAATTCAGAAGAAACTAGTACAGGATATAATTACAATCAATTTGCAACAGATTTATATTGTGTTATATATGAATTAAATCTATGGAATTTTGATTTATTAGGTTTTTCAATGGGAGGAGCTATTGTTACAAGATATATGAAAATGTATCAAGGATATGGTGTTAGCAAATTATGCTTATTAGATGCTGCAGTTCCATCTTATTGCAAATCATATTCTAATCCATATGGGCAATCAATAGAAGAAACAAACAAATTAATTAAACTTGGTCTTAATGATAGACCAGCATTAAATGAATATTTTGGAAGTATATTTTTTTATAATGAACAATCAAATCCATTTAAAGAATGGTTTCAAAATTTAAATAATAGTGCTTCTGGATTGGGAGAAATGAATTCTTTAGTAGCATTAAGAGATGAAAATACATTTGATGATTTAAAATATATAAATGTACCAACAGGTATTTTTCATGGAAAAGAAGATAAGATATGCCCATTTGGAATGGCAGAGATAATGAACAAAAACATTAATAATTCTAAGTTATATCCTTTCGAGAAAGCAGGTCATGGAGCTTTTTATGAGGTTAAAGATAAGGTAAATAAATCTTTAATACAATTTTTAAATAATACTACTAGAACTTTCTAAATCTTTAATACTCTCCCAAATGGAGAATATAGAACTGAATTTTTACATCAAATCTGCTTAATAAGAAAGCATATTATAATTTTTATAATGGATTAAATTGAAATAATTATAAATATTACAAATTGGGAATTAGTGCAAGAAAAAAGAAAATAAAATGCTCCAAAAGTAAAACATAACAATGTTATTCAAAGTCCATTAGTTGGCTTAGTCTTTTGTGAAGAATGTGGTAAGCCAATGCAAAGACGACCTTATACAAAAATTGGCAAACCTGCAACGCTTATATGTTATAATTCCAAATGTGATAATGTGAGTTCTAAACTTTATATTGTGGAAGATAAAATAATTGAAGCATTAAAAATATGGCTTAAAAATTATAAAATAGATTATGATGTTAAAGTTGATTCAAATACGGAAAGCCATCAACTTATCGAAAAATCTATTACTACCACTAAAAAAGAATTAGAAAGAGAATATAATAAGCTAAATAAAATCTATGACTTTTTAGAAAATGGTATTTATAATAAAGATGAATTTTTAAAACGTTTGAAAACTATTAAAGATAATATTGAAAGTCTAGAAAACAAATTACAAGAGTATGAAGAACTTCTATCTAAAAATATTCAAATACAAAATGAAAAAGAAACTATAATACCTAAAATAGAAAATGTTTTAGATTTATATTATAAACTTGAAACTGCTAAAGATAAAAATATTTTATTAAAAAGTATAGTTGCTAAGGTTACATATTTGAAAACCGAAAAGGCTATAAAAAAAGAATCTGACCCAACTAATTTTGAATTACATATATATCCTAAAATACCTAAAAATTAATTAAACTTCAAAGGTTAAGAGAGTCCATTTAAGGACTCTCAAATGTGGATAAAAGCATTTCTTTGCTTTTGTCTGATATATTGCAATTTTTTAATTGCTCTGTACTAATACAGATATTTCCTTTTTTATCTAAATAAAACAGTTTATTTGCTTCCTTAGGACTAATTTTAAATCCTTTTATTGCATTTTTTCTCATTTCATTTAGATAATATTGTCTTCTCCTATCAGTAATTCTTCTTGACACAAATGGTACAATCAATATAACTATAGCTAATGAAGTTGATAAAACAATTTTTAAAAATATAGTAATTTTAAAAATTGTAAAAATCAAAAAAAAGAAAATAAAAAGACTTATAAAGCTAATAATTTTGTTGCTTCTTTTCCGCATAACAACCTCCATAATTTTAGAAATGTTTCTAAAATCTGATACATTTTTTCGCTGTATCCACGTATTTATTATATTATAACATTAATTAACATAAAAATCAAATT
>CAPNAQ010000078.1 GCA_948663505.1 uncultured Clostridia bacterium
TTTTCCCCAACCTATTTTCATTTCTTTATTTTTAAGTAACTGTTGTTTTAACAATTTTTGTAAGGAAGTATCTTCTACTAAATCATTATAATTACTGCATTCTTGTACATTAAAAACAAAATTTAATATATCTTTAGTTGCATCTAATCCATCTTTTACTTCAAATAAATTATAAAATTTTGCAATATTTGAGTTTGCATCTATAATATTATTTATCTGATTACTTAATAACCAAGAATCGCACCTATATTCTGGATTTTTTATGTTAAAGTATTTTTCGATTTCTTGTTTTGAATTTTTTATTGACTCTAATACCTTATCTATTTGTAATTTTTCTCCAAGTAGTATATGTATTTTTATATGATTTTCACATTTCTCATATTGCAATCTTCCAACTTCTATCAACTTTGTATTAATAAAGTATGCTGCCCAAATCATCTGTGAAATTCTAATACCTTCTAATTTTCTAACAAAAATATCATTCGTTAACGTTTCTTTAACTCTTTTCTTATATAGTTCTTTTTGCTCTCTATTATATTTTTTTAGTTTCATATTTTGGCAATGTATTTCATAGCCATATAATACTAATATATTGGTTATATAAGGATTATATGGTTCACCAAAAAGCTCAATCATATTTTGCCTTTTCCAAAGAGTATCAATCTTAAATGATTTATCAGTATATAATATATCATAAATTTCTTCTACTTTAATATTAAAATCTTTTATTTCATTAACATCTTTAATACACTTATAACATTTATTTTTATAATTAGTATCATTTATTTGATAATATTTTAGAGCATTTTCAATTACAGATAACTCAAATTTCATTAAATTGTTCCCTTTCTTATAAATTCATAAAAATGATATTACTAATCTTCTTACTTTGACTATAAACATATTTATCATTTCTATAATCTTTATTTTTAAAATTGAAAAGTGTAAAATGCTTTGCCGTTCTATGTTATGTATTTTTGCTGATATGTTCTTGTAATTTGGATAACGGATACTTTGTACTTAAATCATTTACATAGAAATAATCGTGTTTATTAAAGAATAGGTACAATCTATCTTTAATAATTACTCTATGGGCCTCTACATACACTAAATTGGTATGTTCAATAATTCTTAGACAACCATTTATTATCTGTGGCTGTTCCTTTCCTTTAAATTTTAAATGGCACGCCCATTCGATTTTAGAGAGTAATTCTTTACTCATATTGATTTCTTGTTTAATTATATGTAACATAATACCACAAAAAACCTCCTTCTTTCAAGACTTTTGGTCAAAAAAAGACCGCTTCATTTTTTGAAACGGTTTAAGTTTTTGTGTTGTCAATTTCTTATAATCTTGAAATCAAGTTGCTACTGCATACTGATGTTGTAACTCAGGCTTTGCCTTCGAACAACCTCAGCAATATCAAGTATTATAGAGAGTTCGACAAAAACTCGTCTTGGTGCCAACGAAGTAGTTATCTACAACTTTTTCGACTCTTTTGACAATTGATACAAATATCAATTTACTTTATTATATCATTTTATTTATATAATACAATATAAATAACTAAAAATATTCAAGTATTTTAGAAAATAGCATACTATCAATTTAAAATTTGCATTTTACATAATATTATGTTATTATATATATATATCTTTGTTCTTTGAAAAAAATCTGAATTTTTAGTGATTCACTAGAAATTCAGTTCATATATGTTCCTACATTCACTTTTTTTAACAATATATGGAGGTAATGAAAAATGAAGAAAATTACTTTAGGACTTATCACTTTATTAGTTATGTGCTTTCTGGTAGGTTGCAGTAGCAGCAATAGCAGTAGTCATTATAGCAATGCTAATAAAGAGATAATTGCAGAAATTCAGCAGACACTTGATCAAAATGACATCCAAGTGCTAATCGCCTTTGGAGATAATTTTGAGGCAAAAAAGAGCTTGATTCAGTCTTCAGAGTTACATTCTGATGGATTGATTGCACTTTGTACTAATCCAGAGCCTATGTATCTTGATAATGATACAGTTCAAAGTTGGTTTGAGGAAGCAATCGAAAGAACAGAATTGACAGCAGAGCAACAAGTTCAGATTATTAAAATTGGTGAATTTGCTTACAATAAAATATTGTTATTGAACACCAATTTGACTGCAGAAGGACTGGTCACAATATGTGAGAATCCTGGAACCTTGAACCTTGATAACGATACAGTTCAAAGTTGGTTTGAGGAAGCAATCGAAAGAACAGAATTGACAGCAGAGCAACAAATTCAGATTATTAAAATTGGTGAATTTGCTTACAATAGAGCATTGCTATTGAACACCAATTTGACTGCAGAAGGACTGGTCACAATATGTGAGAATCCTGGAACCTTGAACCTCGATAATGCTACAGTTCAAAGTTGGTTTAAAGACGCAATCAAAAGAACAGAATTGACGGCAGAGCAAAAGGTTCAGATTGCGAAATCCAAAATCCAAGGAATGGGGATATTTTAATATTTAAAGGAACTTATATGATAATAAATGCACCAATACTAAGGAATTTTCTTCTTAGTGCTGGTGCATTTTATTTTATCTAATTAATTTATTAAACAAATACCATGCTGTTTGATTTTGTTCTTCTTTTGTCATCTCCATAATTTTAGCCATTGCAAACATTACAAGCTTGTACTTTCCAAAATTTATAAGTGTAGTTCTATATTCTTCATTTATACTTTTTAGCAATTTATCAAATTTTTCGTAATTTTCTTTAGTATTGAGATAAGACCTGCCCATTTGCTTTTACTCATACATATTGCTAATCTTAATTTATCTTTTATATCCATATCATTTATAATATCTATTAAATATTTTACTTTATCATTATCCATATTCAATTTTCCTCCATACTAAAATCTGGTATCATTATTTTTCTTTTTACTTTTTGTTTGTTTGTCTTCATTGGATATAGTTACTCTTCTTGCAATATTATTTGCAATTTCATTATCATTGTCGTCAAATATACCATTTTTATATAAGTCATCACTTACGATTTTATAGTGATTATCTTTATCAAAGCAAATTCTTTTATGAAAATGGCTCATAATATTATGCCAAAAGATTTTGAATTTTTGTAATTCTTGTTTTAGTTTCTCTTTTTCATTTTGTAATTTGCCTATAATCTTGTCTTTAGTAGATAATTTACTTTTAAGATTGCCTATTTCATTATCTTTTAGTTCTATTTCATATTTAAGTGAACGATTTTCTTTTTCTATTTCAAATGCAGAATGTTCAAAATCTTTAATTGCCATATTCAAGTCATTGACACTTCTAACTGTTTTAGTAATATCTTTTACATCTTTTGTATAATTTTTTAATTTCTGGACATCCTCGTTTGAAATAACCATATTATTTTTATTCATCAAAGTAGGCTTTAAACTATCTAAAATTTTATCTATGTCTTTGCTTGTATTATCTATTTTTTTAGTTTGCTTATTTGCTTCTTTTAGTCTTTCTTCTTTTTTCTCTAGTTGTCTTTTAATTTCTCGATAATCTCCCATATCTTTAATGTCTATGTCTCGATTTCTACCTTTTTTCTTTTGCTTTAATAGTGAATTTTCACAATAGACTTTATTATAAGATTTTATACAACAAATTCTCATTTCATCTTGTATTTTTTGTAGAGATTCTTTCGTAAAAACTTTTGACTTTGCAGGTTGTTTTCTCATACCTCTTTTATAATCTTCTTTTATTGGAACACCTACAATGTGCATATGTGGAGATGTTTCATCAAAATGAATTACTGCATTTGCCACTTTAAATTCTGGTACAATTCTTATTAAATCTCGCACTTGCTCTTTATAAACCTGCGTCATACCTCTTTTGTAATAGTCATCTTTATAATTCCAAAAATCCATATCTCCGAGTTCTATAATAAATTCACAAGCTAAATCTTTTTGCTTATCTTGTGATATATGCTTAAAATAGTCTTTTATTTTTCTATCTTCACGAGTTTGTTTCTCATTATATTCAATTCTTGCTTGTTCAAATTCTTGAAAATATAAGTTTTGCATATCTTCGTATAAATTATCAGTTCCATAGATTATTTGTATATTTTCTTTGTCATTATCATAATCTCTTAGATTATGCTTATTCACTTTTGATAATTGAGTAGCGTTTTGTATTCCATTATTTGAAAATGATGTTTCTCCTGATGGATTATTTTTTGCAACTTCTTTGGCTTTTGCTGTTTTGTTTTTATCACTACCTAAGTGAATAGAATATGCTAGTTCTTCGCTCATCTTTTTCCTCCTTTTGACATTGCTTCGTAGTATAGGAATTTGACTTTAGTCAATATTCCTAACCCCCTATGAGTTTCGTCATGCTAACAAAACTCGGGGGCTCTGCGAGGCAATAAATTTTCTCCCACAGGGATAAAATTTATTCAAATTAACTATAGCCACTTTCATTTTTGTTATCACAAAAACAAAACGTGCCACGTTAATTTGTTTCTTCTTGCATTTCTTCGCAGAATTTTACTGGTTTAACACCTACTGAAATAGGTATAGGCTCTTTTGTGTAAATTACACTTGTATTTGTTTCGTCTGGTATATAATCAAATGCAGTATCCATTTCTTGCATTTGAAATTTGTCTTCTTCATTGATGTAGATTATTCCAAATCTATAAGTTTCCATTCTATTATCTGGATCAAGCTTGTAATAATCTTCTAATGGGAACACTCTTACAATAGCAGAATTATCTTCAGCAAAGTTGAAATAAAACATCTGCTTATCAACGTAGTAAGTTGCTTCAGTATAATGAACATCATAATATTGCCTTAATCTCATAATGATTTCGCCAACTTCTTCCTCTGGCAAGTAATTACTAAATCTAACACTACCAAGCACATTACCCAATATCATAGGTTTTGCTGTATCAATATAACCATTATCATATAATTCTTGACAAGGCTTGCAAATTGAGTCTCTAAAATTGATTTGTGTTATAATTACTTCATTACCAACTAAAGCAAGTTCTATATCATCGACATATTTCATTATAAGTTCTGCTTGTTCTTGTCTAGTGTAGTCTTTCCACATTTTAGTTCTTGCTTGATATTCTTTTTCTAGCTTAACCTTGTTTATAAAGTCAATATCTCTTTTTAGTAAAATATCTTTTGGTGTAAATTTTAGTTCTTCTGTGCAATAAGTAGTTTCTAGTTTGTTTTGTAATTCCTCAATAGCATTTTCAACTATTTTCTTTTCTTCGTTATATTCCTTTAACTCGAAAACTCCATTGATATAGGCTTTTTTAATTCTTTCAAGTTTGCCCATTTGTTCTTTTATTTCTTTTTCTAATTGTTCTTTAGGCTCGTCAAATTTTTGCTTTATCATAGGTAAGAAGAATTGATTTACAACAGAGTCATATTCTACTAATTCATTGATAAACTGATTAAAATAATCGTTTATAACCTTTTCTTTAAACTCAATTTTGCAATCATTACAATAATAGTAGAAGTAAGTATTGCCATTTTTCTTTGTAGTTGCTTTTCCACCTAAAATTCTATTACATTTAGGACATCTCAACTTTTGCAAGTATAAATAAGTTAGTGTTCTTTGGTAGCTCCTAGAATTTTTCTTTTTTTGTACTTGACAGTCTGCCCACATTTCTTTTGAGATAATAGGCTCAACAACATCTTCATAATAGGTTGGATGTTTTGTTCTTTTTCCGTGAACAAAGTCGCCCTTATATATTTCGTTCTCAAGAATAGTTTGTATTGTTGAATCTCTCCAGTTATCTTTTCCTAAAACTTTTTCTTGTTTGAACAGATTACTTATTTTTTGATAAGATAACTCACTATAATATAAATCAAATATTCTAACTATAATATCTTTAGTAGAATAATCTATAACTAATTTTTTATCTTCGTGCTTATAGTCTAATGGTGCAACGTGGGGAATATGCCCTGACTTTATTGCTCCTGCTAGTCCTACTTTTGTTCTTTCGCTAGTTCTTTCAATTTCATTTTGACTTACACTCATTAAAAGTCTTGAAATCATCTTACCATTTGCATTTGTAGTATTTATTTCATCATTAGCACAATCAATATATGCATTATTTTCATCTAAAAAAGTTATTAGTTTTTCCCAATCAAATATACTTCTAGTTATTCTATCTAATTTTAGGGCAACAATAGTATTTATCTTTTTAGCTTTAATATCGTCTTTTAGTCTTTCAAACTCTGGTCTATGATTACCAGTTTTAGCACTTATTCCAGCGTCTGTATAATAGTCTATTATTTCATAACCTTTGAATTTACAGAAATTTTCTAGTCTTTCTTTTTGTTCTGGCAAACTAAAACCCTCGTGAGCTTGGTCTTCGGTTGACACTCTCATATACAATCCACATTTTTTCTTTTCTTCGTTCAATTTGCATAACCTCCTATCAAAAAAGAGACATCAAAGTACCACAATATGAGCACTTACGACATCTCTTAAATTTTATCTAACACGAAATACAATATACAATATAATTGTAATATAATATTATTTTTTCAAAGTACCCATAAATATATATTTCTCTAGCTCTTAGCAAGTAAATATACATAATTTATTAACCCTTTATATCACAATTTTAAGAAATGTCAAATTTTTACTTTTTTCCTGTTTTTTTATATATTTTGCAGATATTCTTCTAATTCAGATAGTTTTATCTTTCTAGACAAATTGGACACATAAACATCAGTTGAGTAATTAAATACTAAAAAAGTAATGCTTTTGATAATTACTTTATGTGGCTCAATGTATGAAAGATTAGTTTTATCAATTTTTCTAATACTTCCATTTACAAACTTTGGGATAACTTTTGCAAACTCACATATAAATTCAAGTCGTTGTTTTAAACTTTCTTCAAATTGTAGTTCTTGCTTAATTATCTTCATTTAAAATACCATCCTTTCTTGGATGATTTTAATATTGTTTTTAAGCAACAAAAAAATCAACCAGATTTTATTTTCTGATTGATTTTTGTATCTATCTATTCTAAAAGTTCGAACAGATACGTCATTGGTGGGCAGGGATGGATTCGAACCATCGTACTCAAATGAGAACAGATTTACAGTCTGCCGCCTTTAGCCACTCGGCCACCTACCCATAAATATTGTGTCTTTCGACAATAGATATTATAAGACTTTTAAAACAAATTGTCAATACATTTTAAAAAAATTATAAAGGATTTTGGAAAAAATCCCAAAACCCTATCTAAAATTAATTTACATACTCATTTAAAGGCTTAACTTTAAAATTCAAATCACCAATCAATTCTGTAGTAATATAACCTGGATTTGCATTTATAACATCTGGAATCCTATTAGCAACAGTTGCACAAGTAAGTTCAACAGTAGAAGGTCTTTCAACAGTAATAGTAGTAGAAGGTTCACCTTCAACAGTCCAAATATTTTTATCAAACTCATCAGGGGCATACACTTTACCTATACATTCAGACTCAATAGTTATACCCTCTTTTGTTTCTGTAGTAACAACTGCACTCATACCTGTAGCATCCCCTGCCTTTATAGTCATATCCAAAGTTGAAGAATAAATATCTTCTTTATATGTCTGAGGAACACACTTTTGAGTTTGAGAAACAACTGTTAATCCCAATTTAGAACACAACCAACCATTAACATTCCACATATAAGAAGGTAAAAACTCACCTTTTTCAATCATTCTTCTTCTTTCTTCTTCTGAAATTCTATCTACAGCTGCAACTTGTTTATCAAATTCTTCTAATGATAAACCTGAACCATGTGCTTCTGCTAGTGCAATTCCATAATCTTCAACATTATAACTTGAACTACCTTTTATCTTTTTAATTGTTTGAGTTGAACCTGCAATAGAAGATATTAATTGTCCCCAATAAATATCTTGGTAACCTGTTCCTGTTATAGTGCAATTATTCTTTTTTGCCAATTCATTTATTTTGTTTACTATATTAGGATTTGAATTTTGAGGATAAAATGCTTCTTCACATGTTGAAATAGCATTTATTCCTAATTCTGCACATAACATAAATGGTTCTTCTACCTCTGATATTAAGCTTCTGGTTGTAATTATACATACATCTGGTTTTGTATTTTGCATCATTTGCTTTGCTTCTTTTACATCTGTCACTAATACTCCTAATTTTCCTTTTCCTATTATTTCTCCTATGTCTTTTCCTATAACTTGTGGATCTACATCAATTGCTCCAACTATTTCCACTCCTTTTTCAATCATATATCTCATAGTATATATGCTCATTTTTCCCACACCATATTGTATAGCTTTTATTTTTCTTTCCATTTTTTATACTTTCCCTTCTTTCCGCTTCGCTCCATTCATCGTCATCCTGTACTAATTTTCTTTTGTTTTTATTTTATATATTTTTTTAAATTTTATACA
>CAPNAQ010000079.1:0-2375 GCA_948663505.1 uncultured Clostridia bacterium
ATGAAACATTAAAATCTAAAATTATTATACTAGACCATCATAAAACGGAAATAGAAGAAGGCAATGACAAATATGATTTTGTTTATATTAAGGTGTATAAAATTTATAAAAAATAAAATAAATGATGAAGCAACAGAAACATTTTCTACTTTAGAGGAAAATGAAAATATTGGAAAAATTGATGATATTAATAAAAATGAAAACAACAATAAGAAAGATACAGAAATTAATAATATTATAACAGATTGGAAATTAATGTTAATTAATAAAGATAATATAATTCCAGATGATTATCAAGTTCAAATTCAGGAAATTGAAGGTATTCATAAATCAGATTATAGAATTGTAGAACAAATAAAGAAAATGTTATATGATGCTAGAAAGCAAGGATTAGATCCAATAATATGTTCAAGTTATAGAACAAAAGAATTTCAAGAAACCCTTTTTTCTAATAAAGTTAAATATTATTTGAAATTGGGATATACACAGCAAAAAGCAGAAGAAGAGGCAGCATATTGGGTTACAATACCAAGGACAAGTGAACATGAAGTAGGACTAGCTGTTGATATTGTAAGCAAAAAATATCAGATTTTAGACAAAAAACAAGAGGAGACAAAAGTTCAAAAATGGCTTATAGAGCATTGTTCTGATTATGGATTTGTTTTAAGGTATCCTACAGAGAAAAAGAATATTACAAAGATTAATTATGAGCCTTGGCATTATAGATATGTGGGATTAGAACATGCTAAGATAATGAAAGAAAAGAATTTTTGTTTAGAAGAGTATATTGAATATTTAAAAGAAAATAAAATTAACTTACCTTAATATGAAGTAACATTTCTTTCATATTTTTAATATTATATATCAAATTTTGAAAGGAGACAAAATATGGATTATGAATTAATGATGAATGGAAATGTTAAAATTGGACAAAAAGCTCCTGATTTTGAAGCAATTACAAGCTGTGGTCCAATTTGCTTAAATGATTATAAAGGAAAATGGTTGGTATTTTTTTCACACCCACGGAGATTTTACCCCCGTCTATTCTTACAATTTGGGGAAGATTGAAAAAAATATGAAAATGCTTGATATTGCCTATTGTTTTTTATATCGATAAGTTAATCAAATTTTGCATTTAATTAGCACAAAATCGATTGTGGAGCGATTGATTGGGAAGAAAATGAATATTGAAGAATTTAAAGGAGTATGGATACCATATGAAATAGTAACAGACATAAAATTAAATGATAAAGAAAAAATAGTTTATTCCATGATTTTATATTTAAGCAAAGAAAAAGAATGTATAATATCAAATTCATATATAAGCGAATTATTAAATGTTACAAAAATACAATCTTCAAGAATTATTAATTCACTTAAGAAAAAAGGATATATAAAAGTAGAAATGACTTATAAAGAAAATTCAAAAGAAATAGCCTTAAGAAAGATTACACCTATATACAAAAATGTTAATACTTATAAACAAATCAATACTAATCCTATTAACACAAATGTTAAAGAGATAAAAAGTAATCATAAAAATAAATATAAAAGTGACAGAGATTATAGTAATTTTGATTGGACAAGTTTGTATGCGAATAATTTTTAAGAATTATCTTGACATTAATTTCTGGAAGAGTTAACATCACACACCAATAGGAGGTGATGTTAATGGAGAAAGAAAAAATTAATATGCTAGAAACAATATTTGAGGCAAGAGAAGAAGATTTAGCTTTTATTGATGGTTCATGAATCAAGATAAAGCCAATAAAATTAAAAGAGGAATTGAAATAAGAGTAAAAACCAATATAGATTTATCAATTTATATTGGCTTTTTTCTGACAGAAAACGAGACATCTATTTGATATCGCCATAAAGAAAGCGTATACCGATAAAAACCATGTTTTTAGGCAGTTGTGTGGGTTCGAGACGTCGCCCTGATCCTGCAAAATGCTGAGACTGTTAAAATCTTTGATTTTTTACAGCCTCAGTATGCATTTTGAATTGCTTGGGGCAATTTTGATTATTGGTAAGGCAGAAAAATTATAATCAAATAGTAGTTTTATAAAGAGACATGTGGTATAATTTAAACGATAACTTATAATTTTATGACTATAAATGTTGAATGTTAATAAGCATTGCTTGTAGCAACGGACTATTCTTTATATAATAGTTAGTAAAGAAAGGAGTTGTTCTAAAATGTTAAAAGAAAATATAAAATCAATAAGAAAATCAAGAGGACTTTCACAAGAAGAACTTGCTATCAAGTTAAATGTGGTAAGACAAACAGTTTCTAAATGGGAACGAGGATTGTCAGTTCCTGATTCAGAAATGTTGATCTCAATATCAGAGGTTCTTGAAACACCAGTAAGTAC
>CAPNAQ010000079.1:2475-8187 GCA_948663505.1 uncultured Clostridia bacterium
TTACTTGGGGAAAATATTTCAGAATCTAAAGCAGATGATATGAAGGCAATTTCTGAAAAATTAGAGATAATAAACTTACAACTATTGCAAATGAAGAATGCAAGAAGGAAAATGATTCATTGGATACTAATTTCATTGTGTGCAATAGTAATAATATTTTTTATCTCTTTAATCTTATTAAAAAGTCCTTATTTAAATTGGGATTATAATGACCCTGAAAATGCTATTTTAGGAGTTACTTTTCGTTCGTTTGAATGGCTATTTGTTAGGATATCACCAATTATCCTTATTGTATCAGTCATTGGGATTATATTAACTCGAAAGAAAGTTTAAAATTATTTGTAGCACAACAAATTACAATAAGTAGAGAAAGTAAGTTGTAGGGGAGATTAATATGAAAAGTGAATTTATGAAAAGTGTTAAATCAACCATAAAACCAAATAAAAAAATTAGTGAAATATCACCTATCAAAGAGTTTGGTATAAATTTAATAAAAAAAGGAAGTGCTAATGAAATTATAGACCAAATAGTAGAAGAACCATTAAGGAAAGCATGTAAGGAACTAAAAGACAAAGGTATTGAAACAGTAATGAGTAGTGCTAATAAAAACAATCTACTAAAAGAAGGCGAAAAAGCATTAGAAAGAGAAGATGTAAGAGGAAAAGAAATCTTTTTAGATGCTCCTACATATGAAAGTGCTGGTAGAGGGTATGCTTGGATTATGCTTAATTTTTCTAACTTATCAGATGAAAACAAAGAAGTATTATTTTCATTAGAACAAAGCGAAGATAGTAATGGAGTTAAAATAGGAGAAAAAATAGTATGGTTTGTAAAAGATTGTTCTTTTATGTATTTTTTTAATCAAGATCAAAGCAATAAAATAAAAAATAGTTTAGATAAAAAATTTGAAGAACATTCATTTGTTCTACACTATAATAGTGATAGATACCCTAAAAAAGTTGTACTTTTAAGAATGCCAATTAACAAGGAGACAACTGTGATAGATGTAGAAAGGTATTTCGAAAGATTAACAGAAAAATTAAAACAGCAACAAATAGAAATAAGTAGTTCAAGTATAGAAGATGAAAGGAATATTTAATATATAAATAACTTAAACATATATAAATGATTATAGATATTTTTCTTTATAAGAGAGACAACTTCAAGTTATAGAGGAAAATATGAATATTTTAAGACCACAAAATTTTTATATCAAAGAATTTGAAATTAGTTATTTGAGATTAGTAGTTTTTCCAACAGATACTGTATATGGAATTGGAACAAACGCTTATAATAAACAGGCTTGTGAGAGAATATATGAAGTTAAAGGAAGTGAAATTTATGCAAAAAAATAATGAAGAAAAAAGTTTTTCTAAAGTCAGACTTAATTGGTATCCAGGTCATATGGCAAAAACGAAAAAGCAAATAATAGAAGACTTAAAATTAGTAGATATAGTAATAGAACTATTAGACGCAAGAATACCAATATCAAGTCAAAATCCAAGCATAGGAGAAATAACAAAGAACAAGAAAAAAATAATAGTATTAAATAAAAGTGATCTAGCAGATGAAAACCAAAACAAACAATGGATAGAATTTTTTAAAAGCAAGCAAATACCAGCAGTAACAGTAGATTCAAATAGTGGAAAAGGAATAGAAAATTGTATAAAACAAATAGAAAAGATAATGGAGAAACAACTAGGGGAAAAAGCTCAACAAGGAAGAACAGGAAAAAGAATTAGAGCAATGATATTAGGAATACCGAATGTAGGAAAATCATCATTTATAAATAGAATATCAAAAAGAACAACTGCAAAGGTAGGAAACAAACCAGGGATAACAAAACAAAAGCAATGGATAAGAATAAATGAAAAAATAGAATTATTAGATACACCAGGGGTGTTATGGCCTAAATTTGAAAATGAACAAGTGGCTCTAAATTTATGTTTTACAGGAACAATAAAAGAAGAAATATTGGACAAAGTAGAAATAGCATATCAATTAACAAAATTTTTATTAGAAAATTATAGAAAAAAAATATGTGAAAGATACAAAATAGAAGAAAATCAAATAGAACAAATATTAATACAAGAACAACCTGAAAATATAAATATATATGAAATTATGCAAGAAATAGGCAAAAAAAGAGGATGTATAATGTCAGGTGGAAATGTTGATGATGAAAAAATGGCTAGAACAATATTAGATGATTTTAAAAATGGAAAATTAGGAAAGATAACAATAGAAAAAGTAAAATAATGTCCAAAAGGAAACGTCCCCGATGGACATTGGCGAAGATGGACATTACAAAAATGGAGGAAAAAATTGAACGATTTTATAGAATTTAATAAAGATGAACAAGAAGTAAATTTAATGTCACCACTTACCTGGGCCTATGTTGGTGACTGTGTGTATGAATTATATGTAAGAACAAATTTAGTAAATAAAACAAATTTAAAACCACATGCATTACATATTAGAGCAATTAAAAAAGTAAAAGCAAAGGCACAAGCAGAAATATTAAATAAGATACATGAAGACTTAACGGAAAAAGAAAAGGATATAGTAAGAAGAGGAAGAAATGCGGAAAATCATCATCTTCCTAAAAATGCTAATGTACAGGATTATATGTATTCAACTGCTTTTGAGGCTTTAATTGGATATTTATATTTGACAAAACAAAATACAAGATTAAAAGAAATTTTAGACAAATCAAATAATGTGCTTGACTAAAAAACAAAAAAGTGATATAAATTAATCATGTTAATGGCCCCTTGGTCAAGCGGTTAAGACGCCACCCTCTCAAGGTGGAATCATGGGTTCGATTCCCGTAGGGGTCACCACATTTTTGGGTGAGATTTTTAAAAGAAGTATATTTCTATAAAACTGAAACATAATCTTTTAAAAATCTCATTTATTGTATAAATATATTCTATTTGCAGAAAATAGAAAAAGAGAGGAGCAGAAAATAAAAATGGAAAAAAACAATTGGTTTAACAAAAATATAGAAGATATTGAAAAAGAATTAAAAACAAGTAAGGAAAAAGGATTAACAGAAGCAGAAGTACAACAAATAAGAAAAGAAAAAGGATATAATGAATTACAAGCAACAAAGAAAAAGACACTAATACAAAGATTTATAGATCAATTTAAAGACTTTTCAATTATAGTATTAATAATAGCAGCAATAGTATCAGGAATAGTAGGAATTACAGAAGGAGAAGGAATAACAGATACAATAATCATATTAATAGTAGTATTGGTTAATGCAATAATTGGAATAGCACAAGAAAGCAAAGCAGAAAAGTCATTAGAAGCATTACAAAAACTAAGTGATCATGCTTCAAAAGTAATAAGAAATGGAAATATAAAAGTAATACCAGCAAGAGAATTAGTATTAGGAGATATAGTTGTATTAGATACAGGTGATTACATACCAGCAGATTTAAGAATTATTGAAGCAATAAATTTAAAAACACAAGAAAGCTCATTAACAGGAGAATCAATGCCTGTAGAAAAAACATCAGAATTGATAGATGAAAAAGAAGTTGGAATTGGTGATAGAAAAAATATGTTATTTTCATCAAGTTTAGTTACTTATGGAAGAGGAAAAGGAATAGTAGTAGAAACAGGAATGACAACAGAAGTTGGTAAAATAGCAGGAATGATAAATTCTACAGAAAAGCAAGAAACGCCATTACAACAAAAGTTAAATAAACTAGGAAAAACATTAGGAATAGCTGCGATAGTAATATGTATAGTAATATTTGTAATAGGAATAATTCAAGGAAAAGAAATGTTACACATGTTTATGACAGCAGTATCATTAGCAGTTGCAGCAATACCAGAAGGACTAGTTGCAGTATCAACAATAGTATTAGCAATAGGCGTTCAGAAAATGGTTAAAAGAAATGCAATAGTAAAAAGATTACCAGCAGTTGAAACATTAGGAAGTGCAACAGTAATATGTTCAGATAAGACAGGAACACTAACTCAAAATAAAATGACAGTAGAAAAAGTATTTTGGAATGATGGTATTAGAGATTTAAAAAATATACAAGAAACAGAAATTGATGAAGAATTAACAAAATTAATATATGCAAATATGTTATGTAATGATACTAAAATATCCAAAGAAGGAGAATTAACAGGAGATCCAACAGAAACAGCATTAGTTGATATGGCATTTAAATTAAACTTCAACCCTAGCATTTATGATAGAATACCAAGAATAGCAGAAGTACCATTTGATTCAGATAGAAAATTAATGACAACAGTAAATAAACAAAATGGAAAATATATAGTATATACAAAAGGTGGAATAGATGAGATATTAAAAAGATGTACATCATATGAAATAAACAATGAAATACATCAAAATTTAAATGAATATATAAATAGAATTAGAGAAAAAAATGAAGAAATGGCAAAAGAAGCATTAAGAGTATTAGGATGTGCATATAAAGAAATAGAACATGAACCAACAAAAGAAGAAATGCAAACAATTGAAAATGAATTAATATTTGTAGGAATGGTTGGGATGATAGATCCACCAAGAGAAGAAGCAAAAGTTGCAGTAGAAAAATGTAAAACAGCAGGAATAAAAGTTGTAATGATTACAGGAGACCATAAAATAACAGCAACAGCAATTGCAAAAAAATTAGGAATATTAGAAGAGGGAGATGAAGCAATTACTGGACTTGAGCTTGAACAGATGAGTGATGAAGAATTAGAGAAAAATGTAAGAAAATTTTCAGTTTATGCAAGAGTATCTCCAGAACATAAGGTAAGAATAGTAAATGCATGGCAAAAAAATAGTGAAGTGGTTGCAATGACAGGAGATGGAGTAAATGATAGTCCTGCGCTAAAAAAATCAGATATAGGTTGTGCAATGGGTCTTGTTGGAACAGATGTTGCTAAAGAAGCAGCAGATGTTATTTTAACAGATGATAATTTTGCAACAGTAGTTTCAGCTGTTGAAGAAGGAAGAAGAATTTATGATAATATTTTAAAAGTAATACAATTTTTATTATCAAGTAATATTGGAGAGATAGTTGTTTTATTCCTTGCAACATTATTTACACCATTATTTAGTAAATGGTTTGGGATAACAGATATAAGTTCATTAGAAATATTATTACCAATACACATATTGTGGATAAATTTAGTGACAGATTCACTTCCTGCATTAGCATTAGCATTTGATCCAGCTAATGGTGATATTATGGAGAGAAAACCAGTAAAACCTGGTAAAGGTGTATTTACAAAGGGAATGACATGGAGAGTTATATACCAAGGAACAATGATAGGCTTATTAACACTTTTAGCATTTATAATTGGTCTAGGAACAACAAAAACACCAATAGGAGATTTGTCTCTAGATGAATCAAAAATAGAGGTCGGTCAAACAATGGCTTTTGTAACATTAGCATTTTCTGAATTAGTTCATGTTTTTAATATTAGAAATAATAAAAAGTCAGTTTTTAAAACAGGTATTTTGAATAATATAAAATTAATTGGTGCTGTTATAATTTCTGCAATTTTAATGCTTATTATTTTATTTATTCCAACTTTAAGGGATTTGTTTAGCATTCCTGTATTACCTAAAGAGAATATTATTGAATTATTGTTTATTGTTTTTGCTCCTTTAGTTATTGTTGAAATTTTTAAATTATTTAAAATTAATACTAGTAAGGAAGAGTAATATTTATA